>CADEEU010000118.1 GCA_902826385.1 uncultured Acidobacteriota bacterium
ACTCTCCAAACGAGCAGACCTCCATCGAACGTACAAACGACGCAGACGTTTTGCTCGGCAAAGTAGACGTTCAGATCAATAAAGAAAACCTGCTGACACTTCGCCACAACTATAGCCGTGCCGAGCAGATTAACGGAACGTTTGATGTTCCGACCTGGGGCTTGAGCGCAAATGGCCGTGAAACCGACAAGTCGAACTCTTTCATAGGCCAGCTTGTGTCGAATTTCTCCGCCACCTTGTTCAACGAACTCCGATTCCAGTGGGCAAAGGAAGCGCGTCCCCGGTTTTACGACGGCCCCGACCTTCCGGATACGACCATCGGTACGTTCGACGGATCGATATCATACCGCTTTGGCCGTCCGTTCTTCCTGCCCGTACCGTCGGACGACGTTCGCATCCAGATGACCGACAACTTCACGGTCGTCGCCGGAAATCATGCCGTCAAATTCGGCGTCGATATAAACCGCACGAGGGTTTCACAGACGTTTATCGGATTCGCTCGCGGCCGGTACATCTTCGCGGCTCCGACGATAGATGGTGCAATAAACGGATTCACCGACTATATAAATGGAACGAGTGCCAGCGCTCTGGCGTTGTACCTTCAGTTCGCCCCGATAGGTAACCGGACCGTCGAAGCGGCGGGAACGCAGGCCTATTCCACAGTCGAGCCAGGACTCTACATTCAGGACAATTGGCAGGTACGACGAAATCTGACACTGAATCTCGGATTTCGTTGGGAAGCCCAGTATCAGCCCGATCCGATAAACCAACCGTCCGCAACGAGATACGGCCAGTTCCTTAACGATCCGCGATTTCCGTCGGATGGTACGATTCCCGATTTCACGGACGGGTTTGCGCCGCGGCTTGCACTTTCATGGTCGCCGGGCAATGACGGAAAGACAGCGGTCAGGTTGGGCGGCGGCATCTATTACGCCCGCATTCCCGGCCTTGTGGTCGCTGGGCCTAGAAATACGGACGGTGTGATTGCGGGAAATATTTTCTTTGCGAATTTTCTGTGCACCGGCGCCGGACTTGGCGGCTGTCCCGTTTTCCCGGGCATTGTGCCGACCCAGGGGTTCAATCCTTTCAATCCTGGTATTGCCGTGTTCGAGCGCAATTTCAAGAATCCGCGAACGATACAATTGAGCGCCAGCGTTGAGCGTGAGATTTTCAAGAATACGTCTTTGCTGGTCGCGTACAATTTCGCAAAATCCGACCGCTTGACGCGTTTTGTGAATCGCGGTGACGGACGGTTATATGGCGGAGTGTCGCCTTTCGAAAGAGCTAACGGTTCCGGCGTAGGTGAAATTCGCTCGACCGAAAGCTCGGCCAAATCGTTGTATCAGGGTATAACTTTCACCTTCAACAGGCGCTTTGCAAACCGATTTCAATTCCAGGCGAATTACCTGCTGTCGTTCGACAAATCCGATGACGATAACGAACGCGATCCGTTCACATTCCGCTATGTCGATCCCCGCGATTTGAGTGCCGAATACGGTTACTCCGACCGTGACCAGCGGCACCGCTTCAATGCATTTGCGACGTTCCTGCTGCCGTACGACATCAACATTTCGCCGATCGTTCAGTACCGTTCCGCCCAACCGACATCGGTCGTCAACCGCGGAGCCTTTCCGAATATCGTTCAGCGAAATACCGAGCGGCTCGAGAACGAATTCTTTACCTTTGACGTGCGTGCGTCGAAGGCCTTCAAGATCACGGAGCGCGTAGCTATTGAAGGAATTTTCGAAGCGTTCAACCTGTTCAACAACCGCAACCAACGCAGCCTCCCGCGGCCGCTCACCTTCAACTTCGACGGAACGGTCACCGCAGGCTTTGGTGAGCCAAGACAGGCTCAGATCGGGGTTAGGTTGAAATTCTAAAGGTTTAAACCGCAAAAGGAATCGGCCGCTCACAGACGTCGATTCCTTTTCTAAGAACAAATCAAAGATAACAGGATCAAGCTCGCTATGCGGCAAGCGATCCCGGTTCATAGCGAAGCACCATCATCTGATGTGGCTCGACACCTAACGTCTCCACGGTACGACCATCGCGATCCGAAAACTCGACTTCGAATGCCTTGCCTCCCGCCAGAACGTCGACTATCGTACCTACCTGCCCTCGCGGCAGTTTATGTTCCGGAAGGTCTTCGGTTAAAGCAACGACATCAAAAAGTTTGAACTTGTCCATGTCCATCAAACCGGATACGCGGTTGTCAGTCGCGGTATTACCTAACTATGTTCGATAATCCATCCACTCCGAATTATCGCACTTTTGCCTTTCCATTCAAACAAAAAATCGACCGTATATCGCTGTCCAAAGCGATCAAACTTACCGAATCGCGCTTCTTCTATCTTGACAGCTGCCAATAGAGCGTCACGCAGGACACCGGCATCGTCCATCGTCAATTCCAATGCAGCCGCAAACAGTCGGGCTTTGTGCCGTCCGTCCTTGTGATCTGGATCGAGGAGGTATTCCGTAAGCTTACGAAGATCAAGCTCCGCATTTTCGGCATATGGAAGATTCATACGACGGACGCCTGCGACTTACCGTCAATTTCCGTTACTGCTTGGTGAGTTCGACGCCGGCCGCGTCAAACGAAACCTCGGTCACCGTTCCGTCCGCATTTCGATTGTCGAACTTCGCACCGTCGTCGTTAATTAGATGGTCGACATGTTCTTTAGACAGCGTTTTTGTTTTGAAGACGCCCTGGGCTTTGACCTTCATCCCGGCTGCGTTTAACGGAATAAAGAACGCGTGGTCGCCGAAAGTGACGCGGACGGATTTACCGCCTTCTTTCGCTGCCATCTCCATCCAGCAGCCTTCCTTTTTGCAGGAGCGAACGATAACGCCACTGACCGCAACCGTTTTATCGGCAAATTTCGACGGCTCTTTCAAAACCTTTTCGAAATCTACTTTCCTGGCAGTCTTGTCCAAAGCGGCTCCGCGAGTAATCTTTTCTCCCGGCTTTAGATCGACCGGAGAGTTTTGCTCATTTTTCGCAATCGGCTCGCCTTTGCTGTTTAGTTCCTGAGAAAAGCCTGAAACCGCGAACGCAGTTGTGATCATAAGAACGCCGATAAACTTTTTCATATTAATTACTCCTCAGTAAAATACTGGCTTAATCTACTTTGATGCATATACCTGTACGCCGTCAACAAAGGTTGCGGCGACCTTTGCCGATTTTATCTCGGAAGGCGGCATCTTGAAAATGTCCCTATCGATCAGAACAAAATCGGCGAGTTTTCCGGCCTCTATCGTTCCTTTCATTTTCTCTTGAAATTCGGCGTACGCCGATCCTATCGTGTAGGCACGAACCGCCTGTTCAACCGTCATCGCGTCCGCTCCCGCAACGGCGGCATAGATGCCTAATAGCGGGTTGAAGTCGGTGATAGCGGCATCGGACCCGAATGCCAGCGGCGTATTTATATCAAGATACTTTTTGTAGACCGTCTGTTGTGAAGGTCCGTTAAAGAAAAGCCATGGCTGCATGGACGCGATAATGTTTGAACGTACAAACCGCGGAATGTCTTCGGTCGCCGCGTTCTGCGCGTGCTCTACCCTCAAGCGGCGATCGCGACCGCCGTTCTCTTCAATCGACTTTTAGAAGGCGTCCAGGACGATGCGGTTCGCTTGTGACCCGATCGCGTGAATCATTACCTGCAACCCGGCTTTGTCGGCAGCAGAGATCTTTTGGCGCAGGTCCGCGACCTCTGATTCCTCACCTTCAGAAAAATGCTTGATGCAGCCGGTCCGCACCATCGCGTCGCCCGCCGCCGCCTCAACCCCATTTGCAATGAGAGTGGGAATAGAAGAAGGCGGCAAGCAGTCGTAAACACGTGTTTTCAGCTTTCCTTGCCGTTGAAGCCGCCGATAAACGTCGGTCATGTCGTCTGAATGCATGTCTTGCACGCTGGTTACGCCAAGCGATGCCGCATAATTCGATGCCGTTTCGAGGATTTCGGGCCAATTTTTTGTGTGGTTGGCCGGAATGATCGAGTTTATCCGACGTAGAGCAGATCCCGTAACAAATCCGGTCGGCTCGCCGTTCGCATCGCGTTCGATCTGTTCGCCGATTGTTGATTCGGCAACTTGGGCGAGTTCCAACGCAACTCCATTGGCAAATGCCCATTTTCCGTCTGCCGAATATACTAAAACCGGATTGTTCGGCGTTAGCGGATCGATCACCTTGCGCGATAAAGCATTTCCTTTCAGAGAGGCGTCCCAACCACTGCCCAAAATCCAGCGGTTTGTTGGAAGGACTTTTGAGTAGCGCGAGAAGATTTCCGCAACATCGTCTGCTGATTTCATTCTTCGCAGATCAATAGATGAGAATTTGTTGCCTACCGCAGCAAAATGGACGTGTGCATCGTTAAACCCCGGCAGCATCAGTTTGCCGCCCGCATCTATTTTCTTTGTCCGCGGGCCAATAAATGCCGCGATCTCTTTGTAGTTCCCGACCGCAACAAACCTTCCGTCCCTTATCGCCACAGCCTCAGCCTGAGATTTTTCGCGATACATCGTGCGAATCCTGGAGTTGATAACTACGAGATCGGCAGGTTGAACCACCGTTCGCGCAACCTGCGGAATCGACAAGTACGTCAAACAAAATATGAACCAACTAATCTTCACCGAGGGCCGAATACGAAAAATTAAACAAAAAGTTTAGATCGATGCCGCGCGAGTCTGTCATGGTAAAGACGGCGGTCTACAGGTTGACGTGACGCAAAGCTTAAATGACAAAATCTGCTTATTTTTGGTACACGATCTTGCCGTTGACCACGGTCATAATTACTTTCGCGTCGCGAATTTTTGTCGCATCGATTGTAAATATATCGTCCGATATCATCACAAAATCAGCGAGCTTGCCCGGTTCCAGAGTGCCTTTGATGTGATCTTGAAACTCGGCGTAAGCTGATCCCCACGTGAAGGCCCGAATAGTATCAAGCACCGATATTTTCTGCTCGGGAATCCAGCCGTTCGGATTTTTATCGTCAAGCGTTCGGCGTGTTACGGCGGCGTATACACCCCAGAGCGGGTTGATCGGGGCAACAGGCGAATCGGAACCGAAAGCAAGTACACCGCCGGAATCCAGTATCGTCCGGAAAGCATAGGTTCCTTTCAAACGCCTTTCGTCTAATCGCTTCCAGGCCCAGCGGCCGTCGTCGATGATGTGAAACGGCTGCATCGATGCAACCACTTTCATCTGACCGAAGCGTTTCAGGTCTTCCGCGCGAACATGCTGAGCATGCTCGATCGTAAACCGGCGGTCGTGAACGCCGTTCGATTTTGCAACTGCGTCGAAATGATCGAGTATCGTCGCGTTCGCACGGTCGCCGATCGCATGAACGCGAACCTGCAAACCGGCCTTGTCCGCGTCCGTCATCGTCTGTCGCATTGTAGTGCCGACATCTGCCATCGCCAGACCGGTCGAGTTCGGAGCGTCCAGATACGGGTCGAAAAACCAGGCGGTGGTTGAGCCGAGACTGCCGTCCGCATAAGCTTTGAGGCAGCCGACACGAAGCATCGGGTCGCCGAACGCAAAGCGAATGCCGGTATTCGTCCAGCGTTTGAAATCATTGAGCGGCGAACAGCTATAAACGCGCGTTTTCAAGGTCCCGCGGCGGAGCAATTCCTGATAAACGCCGACTTCGGTCCCGTTCGCCGACATATCCTGCACGCTGGTTACGCCGAGGCTTGCGGCGTGATCGGTCGCGGCCTGCGCCGCTTCCAGCCGCTGTTCGAACGAAGCGACGGGAATCGCCTTTTCGATGTAACCAGAGGCCGCGTCTTTGAAAATGCCGGTCGGATTTCCGGACGAATCGCGTACAATCTCTCCGCCCGCAACATCTTTCACATTCCTGTCCACGCCCGCCAGCTTCATCGCCAAGCTATTCGCAAGAGCCATGTGCCCGTCGAGCCGGTCGATAAAAACCGGGTTGTCAGGCGTTACGGCATCGATCATCGCCGCCGTCGGCAAATTGTTCGGCGTCCAGTTTTCATGGTCCCACTTTCCGCCAAGTATCCACCGGCCCTTCGGTAGCTTTGCCGCGAAAGCTTTTATCCGTGCGACAAATTCCTCCGGCGATTTCGCGTCGCGCAGATCGACCGACGAGAGCTGCGCACCCGTTTCCATAAAATGCACGTGCGCGTCGTTAAATCCGGGCACGATCAGCTTGCCCTTTGCGTCGATGACCCTGGTGCTCGGCCCGATCAACACTTTTGTATCCGCATCGGAACCGACCGCAATTATCCGATCGCCCATCACGGCAATCGAACGAGCACTAGGACGCTTTGAGTCGATGGTTTGGACGTTGGCGTTGGTGACGACCAAATCGGCTTGAATCGCCTGCGAATAGCCGACCGATACGAGAGCAATACACAGCGAGCAGGTTGAGATGATTTTATTCATAAAAGAACTGGCGAAAAAGTCGCTTGTTGACATCAGGGAATGCATCTAACAGACTGGTTTCGAACGAATTATAGCAGTGAAAATAAAGTATATCCAGATACTGGGAACCGCGATCACAGCCGTTTACGGGCTGTTCATCGTATTTCTTTATGCCGCCGAGCCGCGTTCGTTGGAAGAAGTCACGACGAAAGCAATGTCGGCGGTTGAGAGCACCGTAAGTAAAGGTCAGATTCTAACCGGAACCTATGAGATAGATCAGGCGCGGTTTGGCGAAGGACTTGCGGCTTTTCGAGCTGATAATTTTGTTCTCGCCCGTGACCGGTTCGAACGGGCCGATCCGGAAAAACGCGATGCGAACACGCAGTTTTACATTGCGTATAGCTATTACCGACAGGGCTGGGGACGCGTCTCTAATGACGATGCGTTGTTCAAATCAGGTCTGGAAGCTTTGCAGCGGCTGCCGGTGATCGACCCGGATTTTGTATCCAAAGATCCTGATTTAATAATAAAAACGGCCGCAGAACTCAGAGGCGAATTTGAAGAGGGTTTGAACGTTACGGCGGACGATTTCAATCCGTTAAAGCTTGTTCGAGAAAGAAAATAGGTGGCAGAAACGCTAAAAAACAGAGAGATTGCGGAGGACATCGACGTAATCGAAGTCGAAAAGGTGACGATGCCGGGCGATCGTCCGATACAAACCGCGTCACGTCAACTGCCTTCCGCAACGGATGAAACCCGCGAACGCACTCGCGCAGTTCGGCTTTACATCTTTTTGCCGATCATTTTTCTAACAAGTGCTTTGATGGGAGGCCTAAGACTCGCTTCGCCGGACGGGGCTTTCGTGTTTATAGCTCCGGCCCTGGTCTGTTTGCTATTTGCGTTAGTAACACTGATTTTGTTCGTTCGCGGCGGGATGATTTCGGTCGAAGGCTGGTTTTCGGATGATTTCTCGACGTCTCACAACATTGCCAATGGTGTCGTACTTGCATCCGTCTTTGCCGCAACTGCACAGGTTTTCAATTCCGTGCTGCCCGAAACCGGATTGCCATTTTGGGTGGTAACATTCTGCTTCGCATGGTCGCTTTGGAACAACCTTTTTGCTGAGTTCGACAACAAAAAATTGTTGCGGAGCTTGGTCGCACTGTTCGTTTTTGCGTTCGTTGCCAAATATATAATCCTGACGGGTTTGACGGCACCTACTGGTGAAAGCGGCTGGCTTCGTTCCGTAATCGAAAATCCGGTCCGTGAAACCGCAACCGCTCTCCTCGCTCTTCCCCGATATTCCGCCGGAACCGGATACATCCAGTTTTTCTGTTTGCTGTTTTATTTTACGGGCCTGTATTTGCTGCCGAGAATGACAGGTTCTGCCGATGGGCATTAGCGGCTTTTTTGTTGTTCGAAGAACTTCATTTTCAATTATCAATTTTTAATTAGTAATTGATAATTAACAATGAAAAGTCGTTCGTTACGCCGTGGAATTTCGTAACCTCTTTGAATAAATATGAAGACAGTTTACTCGACCTTTGCGTTAATCTGTTTCGCGGCCGCGGTCGCCGCACAATCACCTGCGTCCGTCCTTAAAAAAGCCGAAAAGGCGATGGGCGGTTCTAAACAGATTATAGCGTCTCGAGGGTGGTCGCGAACGGGTTCTATCGTAAATCCTTCGACCGGGGTAAAGGGCAAATTTGCGTCACAAACGGCACAGCCAAATCGCTTTCACACCGTTTACGATCTCGACGGCATAGAGTTCGAATCCGGCTTTAACGGCAAATCCGGCTGGCAGCGGGATTCCAAAAACGGCCTGCAAACGCTGACTGGCGACGCAAGCCTGCTGATGCAGGCCGAAGCGGCGTACAGGAACGCATGGTGGCTGAATTACAAAAAAGAAAAATCGAAAATCGCTTCCGGCGGCGTGAGCAGTGTCGATGGCAAACCCGCAAACATGGTAAAACTGAACACCGCTAAAGGCGTCGAGTTCAAGCTATTTTTCGATCAGACAACGAACCTGCTCGTACGCGAAGAGATTTTGTCGGATGATGTTTCGCGCTCATATTCCTACAAAGATTTCCGCGCCGTAAGCGGTGTAAAAATGCCATTTGCCGTTGCGATCGAAAAGGAAGGCCAAACGCTTGCCGTCGAGCTGAACGAAATCCGTCCCGATGCAAACATTGCCGCGGCGGTATTCGACTTTCCCAAAATATCCGGCGAACCTTTGCCTGACATTGCAAAACTTTTGACGGAGCTTCAATCAAACGAAGACGAGGTCGAAAAGCTGCTTGACCAGTATTCATTTACTCAGCGGTCCACAAAACGCGAGATCGGCAAAGACGGCGTCCTGCGCGAGACCGAATCGGAAACTTACCAGCTATCGTTCTACAAAGGCAATCGCATCCGCCGCCTGATCGAAAGGAATGGCAAGCCGCTGAGTGCTGGCGATCAGGAAGATGCCGATAAAGACGCCGCGAAACAGGTCGAAGAAATCGAAAAAGACATCGCGAAAAAAGAAAAACGAGCTCAGTCGGATTCCGGCCCGCCGTCGGAAAACAGCCGACGCATTTCGATCGCCGAAGTTCTAAAAGCGTCAAAGCTGGTAAATCCCCGGCGCGAACGATTTCGCGGCCGCGAAGTTATAGTTTTCGATTTTGAGCCTGATCCGACTTTCGATTACAAGAACGCCAGGAGCATGCTGAAGTTCTTCGGCAAGACCGCGGGCGTGATGTGGATAGACGAAAAAGATAAACAGGTCGCACGGCTCGAAGCCTATCTGTTCGACAGCTACAAGGTCGGCGGCGGCGTCCTCGCCAAACTAAAAAAAGGCGCCTCATTCACGCTGGAACAAGAACGCCTTAACGACGAGATATGGCTGCCGTCACTGGCCGATGTAAATTTGTCTCTCCGCGTTCTGCTGGTAAAAGGTATCGATGTTAATCAGGAGATAAGATCGTACGATTATCGGAAATTCGCGACCGAGGTTAAAGACGCTAAGGTGATCGAGCCAAAAAGTAATTAAACCTCTCTAACTCCTATTCCGGTTTAGTCGTTCGTGAAAGATCGACTGTCGCTTCGCCGCGTTGAACGCGGATTTTGCCAACATTGAAGACCGCATTAAAACGCGTGTTTTCACCGACAGGTGTCCCGTCGATTTCCTTGAGACTGTCAC
>CADEEU010000119.1 GCA_902826385.1 uncultured Acidobacteriota bacterium
TTCTTCATCTGTAAGTAAGAAAACCGACTATGTTTTGGCCGGGAGCGACGCGGGGTCGAAATTGACGAAAGCGGAGAGCTTGGGGGTCAAGGTTCTTTCTGAAGCGGGACTGCAAAGTTTGCTGAATTAAGCGAAATTTCATTGAGACTAAATAACCATCGTATAATGGTTCCGAGGTGGAGAATTATGAACGGAATTCTTGAGTTAGAGAAGACGAAGGAACGGGTAAATACGGATACGTGGATCATGAGATTGCCCGACGAGGTATGCGACCGCGAGGGTCTGGCTAACGGAACTTTGATCAGTATGACGATTAAAGACGGTGGTATACAAACAAAGTTCATTCCTCCTCCGTCGAAAAAGCTAAGGGAGATCAGCAAAAGTCTCCTAGTTAAAGACCGCGAACTCCATGAGAGGTTAAAAGCAATTGGAGACTAATGATGTCGTATATATCGATTTCGAGGAAGCGCTTTGGCTTCACTTTGAGTTGATGTGGTCATGGGACGAAATCCACATTGGCGTTGACCGTCGGGATTTGATCGAATCGGGGTTGGCCCGCCCGAAGCAGACTGCTTATTATGAAGAAGCAGATATTGTTCGACAGGCCGCTTCGTTGTGTTTTGGATTTATCAAAAATCATCCATGGCGTGGCGGAAACAAACGAACAGCGACCTATTTAATGCGATTCTTTCTGCTAAGAAATGGTTTCGAGGTCGAATATGACGTTGACGACATGATAGAAATGGTGTTGGCGGTTGAATCGGATAAATGGAAGGTTGATGAGATAGAAAATTGGTTGCGCGTAAGGACGAAAGAAATTTAAAGAAACTTACCGGCAAAACGAAAGGGAAGTTTTGAATAAAATTGAAGGACAGAATGAAAAACTTTTTCACAACAAACATATCCGGAGCCGACCCTGTCATAAGCAATGCGATTGACGACGAAGTCCGCCGCCAAACCAACGGCCTTGAACTCATTGCTTCGGAGAACTTCGTTTCCGAAGCGGTGCTCCAGACGATGGGAACGGTTTTTACGAACAAGTACGCCGAGGGTTACCCGGGCAAGCGTTATTATGGCGGGTGTGAGTTTGCGGATGTGGTGGAGCAGGCGGCGATCGACCGGGCTAAGGAGATCTTTGGGGCCGAGCATGCGAATGTGCAGCCGCATTCGGGGGCGCAGGCGAATATGGCTGTGCTGATGACGGCATTGGAGCATGGCGATCAGATTCTTGGCATGAATTTGTCGCACGGCGGGCATTTGACGCATGGGCATCCGTTGAATTTTTCGGGGATCAATTACAAGGTCGCGGATTACGGCGTCAATAAAGACACCGAGCAGATCGATTACGACGAGCTGCAGCGGTTGGCCGAAGAGCATAAACCCAAATTACTGATCTGCGGAGCGTCGGCCTATCCGCGGACGATTGATTTCGAGCGGATCGGGCAGATTGCGCAAAGTGTCGGGGCAAAGGTGATGGCGGATATCGCTCACATTGCCGGGCTGGTTGCGACCGGGTTGCATCCGTCGCCGGTGCCGCACTGCGAGTTTGTCACGACGACGACGCATAAGACTTTGCGCGGACCGCGCGGCGGTTTGATCTTGTGTCGAGAAGAGTTTGCAAAAGACGTCGACCGCAGTGTTTTCCCGGGCGTGCAGGGCGGGCCGCTGGTGCACATCATTGCGGCGAAGGCCGTTTCGTTCGGTGAAGCCTTGCAAGCCGATTTCAAGAGCTACCAGCAGCAGATCGTCAACAACGCAAAGGCGCTGGCCCAAACGCTCAGCGACGCGGGTCTCCGGCTTGTCTCCGGCGGGACGGATAATCATCTTCTCCTCGTCGATGTTTATATGGACGGCAAAGGCATCACCGGAAAGGTAGCTGAGAAAGCGTTGGATGAGGTGCACATCACGGTCAATAAAAATACGATTCCGTTCGATACGCAAAAGCCTTTCGTTGCATCGGGAATTCGTCTCGGAACACCGGCCTTGACCACGCGCGGCATGAAGGAAGAAGACATGCATTCGATCGGCGAAATGATCGCGGCCATTATTCGTGAGCCAGAATCCGAACAGGTCAAAGATTTGGTAAAAAGGAGCGTCGCCGAACTAACTGCGAAATTTCCGATGTATCCGGAAAGGTTGAAAGAGAGGTCGGGAGGAGCGAGCCGTGCGAATTAACGAAGTTCCATGCATGCTCCGCTCATAGACAAACAATTCAAGAACGAACGAAGTCGGATGAAGTCCCTTTTAGCTCTTATTCTTGGCCTGGTATCGTCGGTATCGGTGTTCAGCCAGACTGCTGACACCCGATCGATGCCGGCCGACTTTCGAAGCGACAACTGCACGCTGTTTCCTAATGGCAATTATGCCGATTGCTGCGTCGCTCACGACAAAGATTATTACTTTGGCGGTTCACTAAAGGAGCGAAGGGCGTCCGACAAGCGGCTGCGCGAATGTGTCAGGTCAAAAGGCAAGGGATGGAAGCATAAAATACTTGCGGACGGAATGTACCTTGCCGTGCGCCTCGGCGGCGTTTCATTTCTGCCGACTCCGTTTCGGTGGGGTTTTGGGAATAAGTGGCCGAGAAAAAGTCCCGAAAAGCCGAAAATAGAAAACGTCGCAACACCGTAGCGCGGCTATTCGCCCATCAACTCGCTATCGGGAAAATAATGTTCCAGCGCGTCCCTCGCTTCTTCCGATTCGTATTCGTAGGCCTTTTGTTCAAGCGAGCTTGCTCCGATATCGGAGTAAAGCGGATCCTCTAATAGCGGTACCAGTGTCTGCACCGGCAGCATCGAGAGCGTTTCGTAGGCAATCGCCCTGATCTGCGGCATTTCGGTTTGACGGACGATCTCAGCTATTTCCGCGGCCGAAAAGCGTTCGAAAAGCCGGTCGGAGAGCTTGTCCAGCTTATTGTAGTCGTGTTTTTTCAGTGCGCGTTCGGCCAGTTGAATGAAAACTTCCGCCGAACCGCTCTGGGCCTCAAGCACGCGGACGCACGTCTCGGCCAGCTCCGCTATTTCCCCCAACTTTTCCGAGTCTTTTTTAACGGCGGCGGTTTTGGACTGTTCATCCAGTGCGGTCAGCAAACGGCTGACCTCCCAATCTGCGTGTGCGTCGTAGGAAAATTTTTGTGAAGGACTGGTGAAGTTTGCACCGCCGGAACGCATTGCACCAGCGAGCATTTTTTTTGTAATCGGCCGCAAACCGTCCCAAACGCTGACAACTGCGGGTCCAAGGTCTTTTATTAACATTTCGACTACGTAAAGTGTGCTGTCAAATCGCACACTTGTCAACCAACTATATTAGATGACAAATCGACCCCGTTTATCAAGAAAAATGCTCGCCCATCATTTTGCAGGCAAGGACGCTCCGAGCATCTTCGCTTCAGTTTCACGCAGCGTTGCCTCAACTTCGTCCGACTGCACGCCTTCTCTGATGCCGGTCACAATTGCGTAAGGTGTTCCGGTTAAACGGCGAAGCTCCCACGCGGTCACGTCCGGTTTGGACGAGCGGGAAAACCACGCCGCATCGAGCTGAGACGCTGTTACGTCTGCGTCGCCGAACAAATCAGACGGCTCGCCACAACCGGCCCGCAGGCTGTCAGAAAGCAAAACACGGCGTAATTTCCAGCCGTGTTTCTCGTATTGCTCAATTATTTGCTTTATTGCCGCCTGGTCCATTACTTTTTCTTCGGCAGCGGTTCGACCTGCGGGCCATCGTATTTCGGAACATTGGTGTTTACGTTCGCGTTGGAGTTCGCCATGATATTCTGCGGCGGGGCCTGATTTCCCAGAGCAACGTTGGCGGCCTCTTTTTCTTTAGTCGCCATACCTTTGCCCGGCGATTTGAAAATGCCGTTAAACTGTTCGGCAAACGCCATTTTCCATTTGCCGTCTTCATTTACGAACGGCAGGTCCTCCCATATCTGGTCCTTGTTATTCCGAACCTCAAGGGCGGCCCAACAGCTTGAAAGACGTTCGTCGCGCATCTCCGGCAGCGTCGGCGAAAAGGTCGTCGCGGTGAAACCGTTTTCGTAAACTTTCTCAATGGTGTTTTTCTGTCGCGTGGCAAGAAACTCAGCAAATTCCTGACTTTTCTTGGACATTTCGGCCTTTATCTGTTCGGTGTTTTTCTGCTTAACGGCGGCGAACAAACGCCTGTAAGCCTCGGTCGGCGTATCGTTTACAGGATCGCAGACTTTCTCGGCTGCGGTATTAGTGTTTGCCTTCGGTTCGCTTCCGCATCCGATAGACGTCAGGCAAATCACGAAGATCGAAAATAAAACAAAACTTTTTCTCATAATTACTCGAATCACTGAACTTTCGTAAAAATCGGAGTTCCTCAAAAGTATAATTTCTGGCGGCCTAAATGTAAATTTTTACGTTATTTGGAAAGTGGCTAATTTGAGATGGCTTTTCTGTGCGATCTTCGGCGTTGAACTTGTGTTGAGATTTTTCAATGTGGAGAACGCAAAGTAAAACGCTTGAGTTCGCGGAGAGTCGATTTAAGACAAATTGAATTCGAAACTCATGCGTTTACGCGTTCACGGTTATAATCTAAAGGCTGGAATTTCAAAACCTGATGAAGACCTGCCCCAATTGTCAGACACAGTATACGGACGACACGCTGCGTTTTTGTCTGCAGGACGGAGCAGAGCTCACGTCGGTTACGCGCGAGCCCACCGTTTCGTTATCGGAACTAGAGATGGAAACCGTCGCGCGTCAGATTCCTGTACGCAAATCGGAAACCTCGCATTTAAGCAATCCAAGTGAAGTAAGTCACGTCTCGTCCGTTCAACCCAAGGCGGCAGGAAACTCGAAGACTGTCTTTGCGGTGGTTGCGACCGCACTTGGCATGCTTTTGATCTTTAGCATCGTTGGCGTCGGGCTTTGGTTCTATTTTCGCGATAGCGGCAGCGTGATCGTAAAAAACGACAATCGGCCCAACGCAGCACCGAATTCAAATGCTGAGGCTACGCCGGAGCCGACTATAAAACCAACACAAACACCTGCCGCGAACAACAATTCTCAAACAAATAAGCCGCCGGTCGACATAAATCGAGGGCAGATCTTCCGCGACGTATCCCAGCAGATCTACAGTTGGCGGGACGACGCACAGAACGGCGACCTCGATTCGCAGATGCGAAAATATGCGCCTTCCGTCGATTACTACCAAAAACGCGGAGCCTCGCGTGACTTCATTCGTGCCGACCGGGCGCGTGCGTACGGCATGTCCGATTCGTTTTCGATCACGATCGACAATATGGCGATCGATATAGACGAATCGGGCCAGACTGCCACCGCTGCGTTCGACAAGGAATGGGTGTTCGACGGCGAACGCCGCTCTGCCGGAAAGGTGCGTCAGCAGCTTCGGTTTCGCAATGTAAACGGCGTGTGGCTGATCTCGGGCGAACGCGACGTAAGCGTCTATTACAGGAATTAAATGAAGGCTCTGAGGTTCAACGCGGGAAGACTTTCGGTTGAAGAAATACCGGTCCCAAAAACGGATTCGGAATCGCTCGTGCGCGTGACCACATCGGGCATCTGCAATACCGATCTTGAGATAATTCGCGGCTACGCGGGCTTTAACGGCACGATCGGGCACGAGTTCGTCGGAGTCGTCGAAGAAAGCGAGGACCGTTCGGACCTGATCGGGAAACGCGTGGTCGGCGAGATCAATGCCGGCTGCGAGGAGTGCGTGCCTTGTCAGAATGGCGATCCGCGACATTGCCCGCGGCGAACCGTGCTTGGTATCGTCGGTCGCGATGGTGCTCACGCCGAGTTTCTAACGCTGCCCTCGCGAAATTTGCTTGAGGTTCCCGCAAACGTGTCCGATGATGAAGCCGTATTTGCCGAGCCTCTCGCCGCCGCTTACGGTATTACGGAACAAGTTGATGTTTTGACCGAAACTCGGATTGCGGTGATCGGCGACGGGAAACTCGGCCTGCTTTCTGCGATGTCGCTTGCTGGGCTCTCTGACAATGTGACGCTGATCGGTCGGCACCGAAACAAGCTGTCGATTGCCGAGGCAGCGGGCGTCGAAGGCGTTCTGGCGGATCAAGCGTCGAAATCCGGCCGGCGGTTTGATGTCGTCGTTGAGGCCAGCGGGTCCGAATCGGGTTTTCAATCCGCCGTCGAGATCGTCAAGCCGCGAGGCAAGATCGTACTCAAATCGACTTTCCATGGCACCCCGAGCTGGCCCGCGTCTCGGATCGTAGTCGATGAAATTACCGTGGTCGGCTCTCGCTGCGGACGCTTCGGCCCGGCGTTGGAACTGCTGGGTCAAAAGGAAATTGAGGTTAAACGGCTGATCAGCGAGGAGTTTCCGCTGAGTCGCGGTGTCGAAGCTGTTGAAAATGCCTCGAAAACAGGCGTTCTCAAAGTGCTTTTAAAGATGGGTTAGATACGGAAGCCGACCCGTATGTTTTGCTTAGGATTTTCTTTGCGATTTTGCGACCTTGGCGTGAAATCCTTCTTTTCTTAAGTTATGGCCGCAAAGACGGAAAAAACATCAATAGGTCCGAACACCGCCTTTCCCGAATCTCTCGGCCTTACTCCGCCCAAAAACTCTTCGGACAACCGGGGTTATTTGTTATACTTCCAACACCACACAGTGCTTTGATCTTGGTTTTAGGAGTAGCCATAATGTCGCATTTAAATTGCAAAACGGCAGATCGTTCAAGCGGCCTACGCAGAAGTTTCCAGGCCATATTTTTATCTGTCTTTGCCCTGGGTTTTGTTCATGCTCAGACGCCGCAGATCAGCCAGCCGGCCGTCACACCGCAGCAGCTTTCACTTTCTTTCGCGGCTGCGACAAAGATGGTCGAACCGGCGGTCGTCAGCATCGACACCAAAGGCAAAATGCCGGACGTGGCCAGACGCGGAACCACGCCGTCCGAGCCCGGCGATCTGCTCGATTTTTTTAACCGTCAGATGCCGCGACGGCCGACGTTTTCGGTCGGCAGCGGATTTATCGTCGACAAGCGTGGCTATATTTTAACAAACGCGCACGTGGTCGCCGACTCCGTGCGGATCAACGTGAAACTGGATTCCGGCGAAGAATTGCTGGCAAAGGTCATAGGCGTAGACGAAGAAACCGATCTCGCCGTGCTCAAGATCGAAGCCGGACGCGATCTGCCCGTTGCCAAAATGGGAGATTCGGGCCAGGCGCAGGTCGGCGACTGGGTAATCGCGATCGGGTCACCGTTCGGCCTCAACCGGACCGTAACCGCCGGCATCATTTCGCAAACTCAGCGGGCAACGCCAAGCACCACGCTCTTCCAACGCTTCATTCAAACGGACGCGGCGATAAACCGTGGGAATTCCGGCGGGCCGCTCGTCAATATGAAAGGTGAAGTGATCGGCGTAAATTCGCAGATCGCAACGACAAACGGCGATTTCAACGGCGTGGGCTTTGCGTTGCCGTCGGTCGACGCGGCACACGTTTTCGACCAGATACTAAAGAACGGGAAGGTACGGCGCGGCTATCTCGGCGTAACGCTCGAATCGGTTAAACCCGAATACGCCAAAGTTTACGGCATGCGCGATGCTAAGGGAGCGATCGTGATGGAGGTTCGCGCAAAGAACAGTGCCGCGTCGTTAGCGGGATTGAAAACCGGCGATGTAATAGTCGAATTCGACGGTAAAGCGGTCGAGAACGCGCAGGACCTGATCTCGAAAGTCGCGGGAACGGCGCCGGACCAGTCGGTCGCCGTCAATTACCTCCGCGAAACCGGTGCAAACCTTGAACGAAAAACGGCGACGCTGCGTCTTGGCGAACGGCCCGTCGAAGGGCGCTATCCCGACGACGAAGCGGCCCCGGTCAAGCTTCCTCTTGACCGCAAGACCGAAGACCCGAAGCCGTTCGGTCTGACGGTGGTCGAATTGCTTCCGGACGTAGCCGCGGTCTACAAAATCGAAGGGCAGAAGGGCGTGCTGGTAAAAGAGATCAACCCTGAAAGCTACATTGCGGACGTCAAGGTCTCAACCGGCAACCAGGCGCTGAACGAAGGAGACTTGATTGTTCGCATAAATCGCCTTCCGGTAGCGGATGTGAAGGGTTTTGCCGCGATCGTCAACGCCTTGAAACCGGGCGATGCGGTGGTGCTGCACGTTCTAAGTCTCAATCCGCGTACCAGGACCGGTGACCTGAAAATAGTTCAGTTTTCGGTTCAGTAGGATTTTTCTTTTCAAGTTCCGGAAATCATATCAGCCGAAAACGGCTCGGTTTGGTTCCCGGAACTTTTAGCTTTAAACTGAAGGAAATATCCATTATCAACTAAAAAGGCATCCGAAATTTCTCGGTTTAAGGAACAAAGCATGGCACAAGCAAAACAAGCGAAAGCTAAGAAAACTGCGACAAAAACTTATCACAATTATATCGGCGGCGAATGGGTAAAATCCGCGTCCGGCCAATTTTTTGAAAATCTGAATCCGGCGGATACAACGGACGTAGTCGGTCGATTTCCCGTTTCTAACGAAGAGGACGTAAACCGCGCGGTCGAGGCCGCGAAGAACGCCGCAACCAAATGGCGCCGCACGCCCGCTCCGAAGCGGGCGGAACTTTTATTCACACTCGGCGAGATTTTGCGTGCGAACAAGGACGAGTACACCCGCCAGATGACCCGCGAAATGGGCAAGGTCTTGAAGGAAGCCGGTGGCGACGTGCAGGAAGCGATTGACTGCACTTACTACACTGCTGGCGAAGGTCGTCGGCTTCACGGCTTTACGACACCTGCCGAGATGCCGAACAAGTTTGCGATGTGCGTCCGACAACCGGTCGGCATTTGCGGGCTGATCACGCCGTTCAATTTCCCGATGGCAATTCCGTCGTGGAAGCTGATCCCGGCGCTTGTTTGCGGCAACACCGTCGTGATCAAATCCGGCGAGGACGTTCCGCTATCGACCATCAACCTTGTTAAAGCGTGCGAAAAAGCGGGCATTCCGAAAGGAGTCGTCAACATCGTCAACGGATTCGGCGAAGCCGGAGCGTCGTTGGTCAATCACAAGGACGTTCGCCTTATTTCGTTCACCGGTTCGACCGACACGGGCCGCATCATCGCCGAGCAGTGCGCCCGCGATAACAAGATCGTAAGCCTTGAAATGGGCGGCAAGAACGCGATCATCGTGATGGATGATGCCGATATCGACAATGCCGTCGAAGGTAGCTTATGGGGAGCGTTCGGCACCAGCGGCCAGCGGTGTACTGCTTCCTCGCGGCTGGTCGTGCACAAGAAGATCTACAAGAAGTTCTGCGACAAGCTGGTCGAGAAGGTGAAACAGCTCCGCGTCGGCAACGGCCTCGATCCGAAGACCGAGGTCGGTCCGGTGATAAACGAAGACGCGATGCAGAAGATCCTCGGCTACATCCACATCGGCAAAAACCAGGATAAGGCAACCTTGGCATGCGGCGGCAACCGTCTGACCAAGGGCGATTACGCGAAAGGCTGGTTTGTCGAACCGACCCTCTTCACCAACGTCAAACCCGGAATGCGGATCGAACAGGAAGAGATCTTCGGCCCGGTCACCAGCGTCATTCCTTTTTCGACCCTCGACGAAG
>CADEEU010000120.1 GCA_902826385.1 uncultured Acidobacteriota bacterium
GGCTGGGTCGCACCCTCCGAGTTTATCACAATACTTGTCGAGGTCGGGGTCATTTTCTTGCTTTTTACCGTCGGGCTTGAAACCAAGCCGCAAGCGATATTCCAGGTAGGGACGCGGGCAACGATGGTCGGTGTTTTTGGTGTCGTGCTGCCTTTTGTTGCCGGTTATGGGATCGCAATATGGTGGGACGGTTCGTTTGTCGAGGCAATGTTCATCGGCGCGGCGTTAGTGGCAACATCGGTTGGAATAACAGCGCGGGTTTTAGGGTCGATGGGACTGCTCGACATGCAGACGTCGCGGATCATCCTCGGCGCGGCGGTCATCGACGACATTCTGGGGCTCATTATTCTTTCTCTGGTGTCATCGGTAAGTCAGCAGGGAACTGTCAGCTACGCCGGACTTCTGAAAACCGCTGCCGCCGCTATTCTCTTTACCGTTTTCGTTGCCTTGGTTGGTTCACGCGTTTTGAAGCGGCTCGCTCCGGCGATCCAGAAACTTCGGCTCAGCAAACCGTTTTTCAATATCGGGTTGATCCTATGTCTCGGATTGTCGGTTGCGTCGATCTATGTTGGCGTCGCGGCGATCATCGGAGCGTTCCTGGCCGGGATGGCGTTGGCCGAGGCGACCGAAGATAACCACAAGATGCACCAACTTACGAGCGGCGTAACCGAGTTTCTGGTGCCGTTTTTCCTGGTGAATATCGGAATGCAGCTCGATCTGGCCGTATTTCGGGACATGAGCGTTGTCGCTCTTGCGATAATCGTCACCGTCGCGGCGGTACTGACCAAATTTGTAGGCTGCGGCCTCGGTGCTTGGGGAATGGGACGACGCGATATGGCCCAGATCGGCATCGGCATGGTGCCGCGGGGCGAGGTAGGTATTGTCGTCGCACAGATCGGGCTTGGGCTCGGCGTTATAAGCTCGAACTTTTTTGCGGCCGTGCTTTTTATGGCTGTCGCCACAACGCTGATCGCTCCGCCGTTCATCAAAGTGCTGTTCGGCGAAGACGTTGACAACGACGGCATTCCGGACAATATTGTCGAAACCGACGTGTCTGAAGAATTTACGCGTATCGGATAGAGTTCGGAAATGAAGATATCAAAAATAGTTTTTGTATTGATCGCTTCCGGGATTTGCGGAATGGTTCTTCTTCAAGTTGCCGCGGCACAAACCAGCCTGCGCTCTATAACAATAAAAACCGAGCCGCGCGCAAAGGTCTGGATCGAGGGCGTATTTTTTGGAATTTCGTCGGACGCGGGTACCCTTACGATTTCTACTGTTCCAGCGGGACGCCGAACAATTCGTGTGAGAGCCGACGGGTTTAAGGAAGTACAAAAGCCTCTTCTTCCCGCGGCGAGCGGGCAGATCTCGATTCCGCTCGCGCAGACCACGGACGAAGCCGAGCTTGCGTTTCAGAGCGGCGAACGTCTTGCCTCTTCCGACCGCGATAAGGCCATCGAAGCTTATCTGAAAGCCGTTAAACTAAAGCCTGGTTACGCCGATGCATACGTAGCATTGGCCAGAATTTACGCAGACACCGGCGAAGTTGATAAGGCCGAAAAGGCGATTGCATCGGCCCGTCGAGCCAAGCCCGGACTTGCCGAGGCGTCGGCCGTCGAAGGGCGCATTCTGAAGTCGGTCGATGACGAGGCAAAAGCGGTCGCCGCGTTCAAACGGGCGATCCGGGAAGGTAAGGGCTTTCAGCCTGAGGCTTATGCCGGCCTGGGACTTCTATATAAGGAAAAGGCGGAAGGCTTCGGATCGGAGGGCGATTACGCAAGAGAAACTGCCAATTATCTCGAAGCCGCTAAAAATCTGTCCCTCACTATTAAGCAGCTATCCGGAGCACCAGACTCGGTCGTTCTTTACCAAATGCTCGGGCTTGTTTACGAACAACAGAAAAAACCAGACGCGGCGATCGGCGTTTATCAGGAATTCCTCAAATTCTTTCCCGGCCACCCGGAGGCCGAAGCATTTCAATCATTTATCGACCAACTAAGAAAGCAGTCGAATCAGTAGACCGTCAGAACCCGAAGCGTTAACGACCGCGTCTTCGATGCCAGGCGGCAAAGCCCCGGGTTGCAGCCGCTCTGGTTCTGATCTTTCACTTTGACCGATTAGCCGTCACGCCTGCCGAAAAGATTTCTTGACATGAAGTGCACAAACATCTATTATTTTGGTTGAACGGTGTTGTTCACATCGCTTCATATCATCCTATCTTACTGAAAACAAACACTTAGCCCTTCATCCTTCCGCCCGTTTGTTCAGAACTAAGGAAGCACTCCAGAACTAATGTCAGCAAAATTAGGGGAAATTCTTGTCCGTGAAAACCTGGTAACGCCGCAGCAATTGCGCGAAGCCCTGGACTATCAACGAACAAGCGGAGGCCGGCTTGGGTCCAACCTTGTCAAGCTTGGCATAATCTCCGACGATGTGATCACCGCCGTTCTTTCGCGGCAATACGGTGTTCCGTCAATCAATCTCGACCTCTTTCATATTGAGGAAGACGTCATAAAGCTTATATCGCAGGAAGTTGCCCTGAAATACATGGTGCTTCCGGTTTCCCGGAACGGTTCGACGCTTACCCTGGCGATGGCCGATCCGACAAACGTTTTTGCGATGGACGACATTAAGTTCATGACCGGATTTAATGTCGAGCCCGTCATTGCCTCCGAGGCATCGATCCAGATGTCTGTCGGCAAGTATTACGGCGGATCCAGCCAGATCGATATCTTCGATGCCGCAATTGCATTTGAAACCGAGAAAGCCGCGGCTGCTCTTAAAAACGGCAAGAACGGAAAGAACGGACAGGCAAAGAACGGAACGAAATCGGCCGCCGCGGCGAAGGGAACAAACATTTCTGCCGACGACATCGACGTATCTTTGGGCAACTTCGATTTCGAAGTGCATGAGGGGGAAGATTTCGAGGTCGTTCAGGAAAATGACGAGATCGATCTTGCCACGCTTGCTCGTGAAAGCGAGGGTGCCCCGGTCGTTCGCCTGGTAAACGTTCTGATGGTCGATTCGCTCAAGCGTGGAGCATCGGATATTCACGTTGAGCCTTACGAAAAAGATTTTCGCATCCGCTTCCGCATCGACGGCGTTCTTTACGACGTTATGCATCCGCCGATGAAGATTCGCGACCCGCTGATCTCGCGCTTGAAGATCATGGCGAAGCTGGACATCTCCGAAAAGAGATTGCCGCAGGACGGACGCATTAAGATCAAGGTCAAGATCGACGACCGTTCGCGCGAACTCGATTTCCGCGTCTCTACTCTCCCCACTCTTTTTGGTGAAAAGGTCGTGCTTCGTCTTCTCGATAAAGAGAAGCTGATGCTCGATATGTCGAAACTCGGTTTCGAGCCGGAAAGCCTTGAGAAATTTCAGAAGGCTATCGCCAATCCGTACGGAATGGTGCTGGTTACCGGCCAGACGGGTTCGAGTAAAACGAACACGCTCTACTCGGCCCTGCAGTCGTTGAACACGCCGGAAACTAACATCATGACGGCTGAGGACCCGGTCGAATTCAACCTTCAGGGCATTAATCAGGTGCAGATGAAGGAGCAGATCGGACTGAACTTTGCCGCCGCCCTTCGATCATTCCTGCGTCAGGACCCTAACATCGTGCTCGTCGGCGAAATCCGGGACTTCGAAACGGCCGAGATTGCTATCAAGGCCGCTCTCACGGGCCACCTTGTGCTTTCGACGCTGCATACGAACGACGCTCCGTCAACCGTCTCGCGTCTGGTCAACATGGGTATCGAACCGTTCCTTGTCGCCACGTCGGTGAACATAATCCAGGCGCAAAGACTTATCCGCCGCGTCTGCGCGGACTGCAAGGAAGAGGCGAGCTTTACTCCCGAAGCTCTGGTCGAGGTTGGCTTCTCTCCGGAAGAGGCAGCGACGTTAAAGATGTATAAGGGACGCGGATGCGACACCTGTTTGAACACCGGCTATAAGGGCCGCGTCGGTCTTTACGAGACGATGGAAGTTACCGACGATTTACGCGAGCTGATCATTATCGGTGCAAGCTCGATCGAGCTTCGCAAGAAGGCGGTCGAGGACGGAATGATCACGCTGCGAGGATCAGGATTGGCCAAGCTTAGGCAAGGCATTACGACAGTGGAGGAAGTTGTCAAAGAGACAGTTCTCTAGAACTTGGAGGAAATATGGTAAGGGCAATTGCATTATCGTTAGCTTTGTTGATCGGCTTAGGTACGATCATTCCACTGGCGACCGATATGGCCGAAGCAGGGCCGAAAAAATCGAAGCGCTACAAGAAAAAACAAAAGCGTTACAAAAAATATTCGAAGCGTTGGTGGCGTCAATATCGCGCCAACCTACGCCGCAAACGCGCATTGCAGGCCAGGCGGCGTGCAATGAGGCTGCGACAGATCAGGCTTGCACGTACGCGCAAGACCAATTCGCCTGACGCTCAGCCCAAGACGGTCAAGGCCGCTCCGGCTGTGACGGAAGACAAATCGACTGCGATGCTTCCATCAGGTGAAGCCGCTCCAACCGGTTGGAAAAAAGGCCAGACTTCGGGCAGCGAGCTTCAGTTCAGCGTGGACGGCGGCAACGGCACCGCGGCAATCTCGGTTGTCGGCCCGGCAATGGGCGATTCGATCGATGGTGGACGCAATCGCACCGTCGGTGGCGTTCCAACCTCAAGCTTGCGTCGCGAGGTGATCAATCGGATGGTCCGTGAGAACGGATGGGTCGTGAACGATTACCAGAAAGACATCGGCGGCAAGTCGGTTTACGTTGTCGTGGCCCAGTCACAGGGTAACGGCGGACGCGTAAACTCCAGAATGTTCTACTTCACTGAAGTGAACGGACGCATCTACAGCGTTGCGACAAACTCGCAGACGGATGCGGCCGAACGGATCGCCGAAGAGTCCGAAAAGGTGATCTATTCGCTTCAGGGACGCTCGCGGCCGGTCCAGGCAGCCGTCAGAGAATAACCTCGGCAGGCCGGGCCTTCGAGCCCGGCCTCCATAACCCATCTTAAATATCCCGCAGTAACAACGGGCCGAGGCGGCCCGTTGCACCACCCTTTTTCTATGAGCATCGAAACAACAGAATCGTCGATCACTTTGCCGGAACTGCTTCGAAAGATGACAGACGCCGGCGGATCCGACCTTCACATTACGACGAATTCCCCGCCGCAAGTCCGTGTTCACGGACACCTGGCACCGCTTCAGGGTTTCGGTCTGCTTACACCCGCCGATACCAAGCGGCTTGCCTATTCGGTGTTGACCGATGCTCAGAAGCACCGCTTTGAAGAAAATCTGGAACTCGACTTTTCATTCGGTCTGAAAGGAATGTCGCGTTTCCGTGCCAATCTTTTCAATCAAAAGGGGGCAGTCGGAGCCGTTTTTCGAGCCATTCCCTACGAGATCAAGACCTTCGAAAACCTCGGTCTTCCGCAGGTTATCTCAGACCTTTGCAAAAAACCACGTGGACTTATCCTCGTAACCGGACCGACCGGTTCGGGTAAATCGACCACTCTGGCATCGATGGTGGACAAGATCAACGTCGAGCGTCACGAACACATCCTGACGATCGAGGACCCGATCGAATTCCTGCACAACCACAAGAGCTGCGTTGTTAACCAACGCGAGGTCGCGGCCGACACGCATTCGTTCGGATCGGCCCTTCGCACGGCCCTTCGTCAGGACCCTGACGTCGTGCTCGTCGGCGAAATGCGCGACCTTGAAACGATCGAAATGGCCCTGCGTATCGCGGAAACGGGTCACTTGACCTTCGCCACGCTGCACACAAACTCGGCCTACTCGACCATCAACCGTATTATCGACGTTTTTCCGTCGGCCCAGCAGGCTCAGGTAAGAACCCAGCTTTCGCTCGTACTTGAAGGAGTTATGTGTCAAGCCCTGCTGCCGAAAGCTTCGGGCGACGGTCGTGCGATGGCCTTGGAAATTCTTATCCCTAACGCTGCTATCCGAAACCTCATCCGCGAAGACAAGATCCACCAGATCTATTCGATGATGCAGACCGGCCAGGACAAATTCGGTATGCAGACGTTCAACCAGGCGCTTGCGACGCTCTACCATAAAAAAGTTATTTCGCTGGACACCGCTATGCAGCGAACGTCCAACGCGGACGAGCTTAGGGACCTGATCGAGCGCGGCTCGGGGCTCAACCAGTCTTACGGTACACAGGACCGTCCTGTAAGACCTGCCGGCAGCCCGTACGCACAGGGACGGCCCGTTGGAGAACGGCCGCCGGTCCGCTAACAAACTACTTAACCAGTATTGGTGAAAAAATCCTTTTCAGGAGCTTGAAACTAAAATGCCAACATACGCATTCAAAGGAAGAAATCGGCTTAACGAGCTCGTAGATGGCGAACGCGAAGCCGCGAGCCAGGACGAGCTGCGGGCGCTATTGCGTCGCGAACAGATCGTCATGACGCAGGCCTCTGAAAAGGGGAATGTCGTCTCGATCCCGAAGCTCGGCCGCCGCAAAAAGGTTGCCGCAAAAGAACTGGCCGTCTTTACACGTCAGTTTTCGGTGATGATCGATGCCGGTCTGCCGTTGGTCCAGTGTCTCGACATTTTGGCCGAACAGCAGCAGAACGCTTTCTTCAAAGATGTCTTGCGGCAGGTGCGGCAGAATGTGGAAGAAGGTGCGACGCTGTTCCAGGCGCTTGAAAAGCATCCGAAAGTTTTCGACGGTCTCTACACGCACATGGTTGAGGCCGGTGAAACGGGTGGTGTGCTCGATCTTATCCTGCAGCGTCTTGCGACATTGATCGAAAAGGTCGTTAAGTTGAAACGAAGCATCGTTTCTGCTTCTATCTATCCGGCGGCTGTTATTCTTGTCGCGATCGGTGCCATCGCCGTGATCATGGTCGTCGTGATCCCGCAGTTCCAACAGATCTTTCTCGGCCTGCTCGGCCCAGGTGAACTGTTGCCGCTTCCGACTCGCATCGTAATGGGCATAAGCTCATTCCTGGCTGGGTGGGGTGGAGTTGGGTTGCTGGCCACATTGATCGGATCGGCCGTAGCCACAAGTTACTATTACAAGACCGAAAAAGGGCGTTGGCATATCGATACCCTTCTTTTGAAACTTCCGATCTTCGGAAGTATTTTGAGGAAGATCGCGGTCGCTCGTTTTTCACGAATTTTGTCGACGCTGCTTTCATCAGGCGTGCCTATTCTTCAATCTCTCGAAATCACGGCCAAGACGGCAGGCAACGTCGTAATTGAGGACGCTATTCTCAAGGTTCGTGCCGGCGTCGAACGCGGTGAAAACTTTGTCGATCCGTTAAAGGCGACGAACGTGTTCCCGCACATGGTGTCGCAGATGATCGGGGTCGGTGACCAGACCGGTGCGATGGATGCCATGCTCGGTAAGATCGCCGATTTCTACGAAGAAGAAGTCGACAGCGCTATCGCCGATCTGCTCGCGATGATAGAACCGGTGCTGATCGCTTTTCTCGGCGTCACTATCGGCTCTATTGTTATCTCTATGTACCTTCCGCTCTTTGCACTTATTGGCAAACTGTCAAGCGGAACGAAGTAAGGCGGAAGGTTATTTCCTTCTACAAAGGGCGGCTTCGCGAATGCGGGGCCGCTTTTTTGCGCCCGAAATTGCAGATTTGTCGGTTTCGCCTTATTCTCTAAGGTGAAAAAAGCACATCCCGCGCTAATGGCGTTAACCGCAAAGGGCAGAATAACTTGCGGTTATGTGCAGATAACCGCGACAGAGGAAATATCACCTAAATGGCACTAAACATAAGGCCGAAAGACCAATGCCGCTGGGACATCGTCAGTCTCGGTGAAGTAATGCTGCGGCTCGATCCGGGCGACAAGCGTATTCACACGACCCGTTCGTTCGAAGTGTGGGAAGGAGGCGGCGAATACAACGTCGCCCGCGGATTGAAACGCTGCTTTGGCCTTGACGCGGCCGTCGTGACAGCGCTTGCAGACAACCCGATAGGCAAATTGGTTCAGGATCTGATCTATCAAGGTGGCGTCGACCAATCGCACGTCAAATGGGTCAAATACGACGGGGTCGGCCGAACAGTGCGTAACGGAATGAACTTTACCGAACGGGGATTCGGCGTGCGTGCCGCCCTTGGATGTTCGGATCGTGGACACACGGCAGTGGCCCAATTGAAAAAAGGGGATATCGATTGGGAAAAGATCTTTGGTGAAGAAGGTTCGCAGTGGTTTCACACCGGCGGTATTTTTTGTGCGTTGTCGGAATCGACGCCGGAAGTAGCAAAAGAGGCGATGGAGATCGCGAAAAAGCACGGCACGATCATCTCTTATGACCTTAATTATCGCGACTCGCTGTGGAAGGCGATCGGCGGGCAGGCAAAAGCGCAGGAAGTTAACCGCGACCTCGCAAAGTATGTCGACGTGATGATCGGCAACGAGGAAGATTTCACTGCCTGTCTCGGCTATGAGGTCGAAGGTCAGGACGAGCATCATTCGAAGCTCGACGTTGCAAATTTTGAGAAGATGATCCGTCGGGCCGTCGCCGATTTCCCGAATTTTGCGGTCGCCGCGACCACGCTTCGAAATGCAAAGACGGCTTCGATCAATGATTGGGGTGCGGTCTGCTTTACCGACGACGAACTCCATCAGGCTATGATGCGACCCGACCTGGACATTTTCGATCGCGTCGGCGGCGGAGACTCATTTGCGTCGGGGTTGATCTACGGCTTTCTAACCGGCGAATCCCCGTCATGGGCCGTCAACTGCGGTGCCGCTCACGGAGCACTTGCAATGACCACGCCGGGCGATACGACAACCGTAGGTTTGTCCGACGTGCTGCGAGTAATGAAAGGCGGCGGCGCCCGAGTAGCGAGGTGAGTTTGTCGTACGCGGCTATGCCGCTCTATGTGCGGAAAAGCTATGCTTTTCCGACAAACGCTCCGCTATCTTTGCGGCTATGCCGCCGGTTTCCGTAACAGCGACGGCATAGCCGCGGGAATTTATTCCCGAGAAACGGAAAAGCATAGCTTTTCCGCAAATAGACGGGCAGAGCCCGAAGACGTCATGAACAAACAACAGATAGTTGAACACATAGAAACTGTCGGCCTCGTGCCGGTCGTACGGGCCTCCTCGGCGGATGAGGCGATGCAGGTGATCGAGGCGATCAAGGCCGGTGGCGTAAACGTTCTTGAGATCACTATGACGGTGCCGGGCGCCGTCAGGGTGATCGAGAAGGTCGCCGATAAATACGGCAGCGACGTGTTGGTCGGAGCCGGAACCGTGCTTGACCCTGAAACGGCTCGGGCCTGTCTGCTTGCCGGAGCTCAGTTCATAGTCAGTCCGGCCCTGAATCTCGACACAATCGCTTTGTGCCATCGCTACAGCGCCCCTATCTGTCCCGGCGTTCTGACCCCGACCGAGGTGATCACGGCATGGAGTGCGGGCGTCGATTTTGTGAAGGTATTCCCGTGCGGTTCGGTCGGCGGCGCAAGCTATGTCAAAAACCTGAAAGGCCCATTCCCGCAGGTGAAGATCATTCCAACCGGCGGCGTTTCGCTGACGACCGCAGCCGACTTCATCAAGGCG
>CADEEU010000121.1 GCA_902826385.1 uncultured Acidobacteriota bacterium
CAAGGGGAACTGCGAAACGACAGCTCCGCCGGAATCGAGTATCTCGCGGACAAGCCGCGTGTTTTCCTTTGGATAAACGGCGTCGATTCCGGTGCCCATGACGGCAATCGTCTTCCCTTGCCCTCGCATCGCTCCGCGGTGTGCGGCCGTGTCGATTCCGCGTGCCAAACCGGAAACGATGCAGATTCCGCGTGAGGCAAGATCGCGTGCCAGCATTTCAGACGCGTTCTCGCCGTAAGTTGAGCACATTCGCGACCCGATCACGGCAACGCCCGGCTGCTCGAAACAGCCTTGCCAATTGCCCCTTACATATAACGTTATCGGCGGGTCCGCGATCTCGCGTAAATAGGCCGGATAGCTGCCGTCGTCAAGGATAAGTATGTCGCCGCCGAGGGCTTTTACGCGTTCCAGTTCCGTAACGGCCTTGTCCTCGAACTCGCGTTTTATAATGCTCTCAATCGTTTCCGGCCGCATCCGCAGCGATTCAAGCTCGGTCCGCCTCGCATGAAACACCGCATCGGCCGAACCAAAACGCTCAAGCAGCTTGGTCGCCGCGCGCGGCCCGACACCGGGAGTCATGTTCAACGCTATCCATTCTTTCATCTTTTGTGAGGTCGTTTTATGAACTACGGTTCCGAGTAATAGCAGCGAATGCTTTTCACCGACACCGGTTCAAACTTTGCCGTTTTGGCATTTGGCTGCCAAAGTTTTCGTGGCGTAAATATGCCCGCTTTTCTATTAAAAACTCCGATCCCGACAAGATTTCCCACAATCGCTTTGCCTCTTTTGCATTCGAATGTCGGCTCGGAAAATTCCAAAACAAAATCGTTTGGACCGGTACCCGAAAACTCAAGCACATCTTTTACCTGCCATGAGGTTACGCCGCCGTCAGCATTTCGAGTCGTCGAGATCTCAAGCCAGAACATCTTCGTTTTACCTTTTTCCAGTACAGAAACCCCGTAAACCGGATCGGCATCGATGTCGCCTATCAATCCGCCGCCGTTGTGCTTGAGGCCATTTGGAAGCAGTTCACCTACCTCCGGACTTTGATATTTATACCCTATGTATCTTGAGCCCGTGGATGTTTGGGCACCTGCGGATGTTAAAAAGGACACGATTACGATTGCAACACAGCTAATTCGTTTCATATTTTCCTTTGAGTGCGGTTACTTTCCCAAAATCAGCGAAGTCACTAGTGAGGCCCTCTGTATTATGTCACTCACCAAAATGTGCTCATGTAGCGTGTGTGCTCCGTCGCCCGTGACACCGAGCCCGTCCAAAACCGGAACCCCCAAAGCCGCAACGAAGTTGCCGTCCGAAGCACCGCCGACCTGGGTTTCGCCTAGTTCATAATCAAATGAAGCGGCGAGGCCGCGGGCCTTTTCGAACAAAGAGACAACCGCATCGGTACGTTCCATCGGCGGGCGGTTTATTCCGCCGGAAATTTCTAGCGTGATCCTATGATCGAACGGCGCAAGGTCGCGAAAGACTGCGTCGATTCGCTCGGCTTCCGTCATGCTTGAAAAGCGGACATCGACGCTGCACGCAGCATGTTCGGGAATGACATTGGTCGTCGTTCCGCCTTTGATCGTGCAAACATTTACCGTCGTCCCGATTTCGGAAGAATTTAGTGCCGAAATCATTTCGATCTGACGGGCGAGTTCGAGAATTGCGCTTGCGCCTTTTTCCGGTTCCAGACCGGCGTGGGCGGGAATGCCATGAGCTTTGATCTCGTACATCCCAGTGCCCTTGCGACCGGTTTTCAGGCGGCCGGCGGCGGAAGGTTCGAAAACGAAACACGCCTCGGCGTTGGCCGCTTCGCGTTCAAGCAGCGGGCGTCCGGTAAAACTTCCGACTTCTTCATCGCAGGATAAAAATATGGTTATCGGCCGCGATGGCGTGACGCCGCTTTCCGCAAAATACCGCAACGCCTCCAACATCAAAACGATATTCGCTTTCATGTCGAAGATACCGCAGCCGTAAAACTTGTCGCCTTCGACACGCGTTGGATTTGCGAGCTTCGTACCCACCGGATGGACCGTGTCCGTATGCCCGAGCAACAGAACTGGCCTCGCGTCGCCCGGAAAAGCCCTGATTATCAAATGCTCGCCATAACCGTCCGCGAAGATCTTTTCGATCTCAAGATCAAGCCCGATCTTTCGCGCCTCATTCTCAACCCACAACACCACGGCACGGCTGCGCTCGACATCATACGATGGCGATTCGAGCTCGACGATCTCGTGGATAGATTCGACGATCGCATCTTGTCTCTGCTGAAAATGTCTGTGAACTTCGGTCGAATGCATTATCTTGGCGTGGGCGGAGTGTTAAAGACCGTATTCAGCGTTTCGCCCAAACGATAACCCGCGAGCGTAAGCTGTCGTTCGGCAAGTTTGTAAGCGTTCTTGCGATATTTTTCCGACGGCATCTGGTTTCGGATCAGTTCGGGCGAGAAGACGGTTGTATTCGCATACGCGAAGCTCTCCTTTTGCCATTCCTCATATTTCCCGATATTCAGGCTCGCCTGCATCGAGCCGAAAGGGTGTGCCTTGACCATCTTTTTGGCGAGCATCTCTATGTAGTCGCGCTCGCACATGCCGTTTTTGTACGAAACGTTTCGTCCAACTATCGAATCCCAGAACCAGTGAAGATTTACTTGCTTATCGCGCGGCGTACCTTCGGGCGTCAGTAGAAAGAGGTTGCCGCCCTGGTCGCCTTTCGGTTCGGAATCGGTAACGCGGGCCGAGGTGTGCAGCGGCTGGTGGATATCGCCGCCGATATGCAGCAGCCACGCAATCGCGATGGCTTTTTCCTGATCGCGAGCAGAAGGATTTCTGATCAGGGCATCGAACTCGTTTAACTTCGAAACGCCCACACCGCCCTCGGGAAATCCGGTCAGCATCTCTACTTTGCCGTTGACTTGTTTCCAAAAGGTGTCGTCGTAATGCCAGTTGCCTTTGTGGTACTTGCGAAAGCGAACTTCGTTCCTGAAAGGCGAACCGGCCCCGAAATCTCGAACGATGTCCGCCCATGTGGGCACCAGCATAAAATATTCCAGCTTGCGTATCTCATCCGGCTCGGCCCCGTACGGCTGGTAGTAAACGGCAAGTGTCGAATCCTCAGGGGCCGAGCGCAGGATGCGAATCACGTTCTCGCGCGCCTGCGGCGACATCCTTTGCCAGGCAATATAGCCCGTTATTTTGTGTCCGACATCGTCCCACGCCGCAACCGGATGGACCGCGAAAATACCTATAAGCGCAATAAAGACCGCCTTTTTGAGGGTTTTGGACATCATAAACTCCCGAATCTTTTTGGAAGATTCTACCGAATACGCTTAATAGAAGAAAGCAGGATAAAGATATCGTGTTCGGACAGGCAAACTTTTTTTCATTGCCGACATCATAAGTTACGCAAATCTTTCCCTGACATTCGTTCAAGTATTGTGCAAGGCACAACCGAAGGAACGCTCTAGAGAGGTGAACAAGATATGCAGTTGATCTTAGAACAGAATTTGTTGGCGGAAACAAGCGTCGCTCGTCAAGCTGATCCTTTCGGTCACAAGATCGGACTTTTTGCATCGATCTTCGGCTGCTGGCATAAACGCCTTACGCGTCCGTTTACCAGCGATAAGAATACTTACATGGCCTGCGTGGAATGCGGTGCCAGAAAAAAGGTTGACGCGAAAAATTTTAAAGCATCGAGGGCATTTTATTACCCTCCTTCGGTATCGTTCGACCGTAACAGAGCGAATTCATACTAATCCTGTCTTATTAACCTTCCAAGACAAACCTACCGGGAGCAGCCTTTCCAAAAAGGCAGCTCCCTTTCAGCTTTTAAAGACCTTAACCGCGGGTCGCCTCAATATCGACGGCGATCGTCCTCCATTTGCCTTGAAGGAATCGTGCGACACTCAACACACATCGGGCCATGTGGCCGGCAAGGATGGCGAGCCAGATATCGAGCGTTTCGAGCGTTCCGAACCGGCTGATCGTGAAACAAATTCCAAGCGGAATCGCTACCTGCGAAATTACGGATATGAAGAGCGGGCTTTTCGTATCTCCGGTGCCCTGCAGTCCGCCGGTGTAGGTAAGAGCGACCGATATAAACAGGCCCGAAAACGCAAGAACACAAAGAAGCTGAACGCCGATTGAAACCGCCTGTGCGTCCGTCATGCCGAAGATGGCAAGAAGCTGGGCGGGGAAGAAAAAATAGAAGATTCCGAGAAAGGCTGATCCGGCAAGCCCGAACTTTGCGGCCGTGTTTACCGCCGAAAAAGCCCGGTCCGGATTGCCGGCACCAAGGTTTTGCCCTGCGACCGCGGCGGCGGCTCCCATAAGTCCGTTGGACGACCAGGTAACGAGCAGAAATAGCTGTCCGTAGGCGACCGAAAACGCCGCCTGTGCCGCGTCGCCATGAGCGACCGAACCGATAAACGCGAGCATGAACAGCCCGCCCAGATTCATTGCAATACCCTGAAAACCGCTTGGCAGGCCGAATTTGAAGAGCTGTCTGATAACTTTCCAATCCGGCCCCCAACCGCTGCCACGCGGAAAGCCGACGACCCATGTTCCGCTCCACATCTTGTAGATCGCGTAAACGCCGACAAGACACGTCGCGATGCTCGTCCCGATGGCAGACCCGACTGTACCGAAAGCGGGTATCGGACCAAAGCCGCTGATAAACACAATGTTCAGAACAAGATTAAGCACCGTCATTGCGATGCCCATCATCATCGGCGTTTTGGCGTCGCCGGCGGAGCGAAGGGCGCCGCTCGTCATAAAATAGATAAGCAGCCCGATTGAAAACGCAAAAGTGATGCGCAGGTACGGCAAAGCCTCAGCCTTAACATTTGGGGCCGCGTTGACGAAATCGAGCAAGTACGGCGAAGCGAAATATCCGACCGGGGCCATTATGCCGACCGCGATGAACGCGGCGGTCAAAAACGCCTGGTAAACCGTGCGGTTAACTTTTTCTTCGTTGTGGGCACCGGCAAATCGCGCGACCAGCACGCTCATACCCATGAACAGTGACGAGATAAAAACGATCACAAGCAGAAATATCTGCCAGCTAACACCGATCGCCGCGTTTGCCTGATAGCCAACCAGATTACCGACGAGAATATGATCGACCCAGCCCTGAATGCCGGCAATTATGTTTGTAAGTATGGTCGGCCACGCAATTTTCCAAACGGCGCTCGACAACGGCCCCTCGACTATCGAGCGGTCGTATTTCCCTTTTGCCGGTTCCGGCTCAGGTATCGCGATCTCGTCTTCGATCGCGGCAAGATTTGGTTGTATGTCGTCGGCCATTTTCGACTGAAACTGAGCTAAAGATCGACGAGGACCTTGAATCCGCCGTAAACCATCCGCTTGTAATCGAACGGCGGCTTGGCGTCTTTCGGCATCATTGCAGCCATCTCGGGGTCGGCCATGACCTTTTTCATTACGCTGTTGCGGTGCGCTTCGGACTTAAATTCTACTGCGGCGTAAACGATCGTCTCGCCCGGTTTTAGTTTTACCACTTTCGGAAACGGTATCACGTCCTGGGTATTCAGGTCGGACGCTACATATTCACGATATCTGAGAGCGCCGTTCTTGATAAAAAGTTTCCCGGCCGCCGCGGCTATTTTTTTGTATGCCGCAATATCTTCTTCCTTTATTGGCACAAGATATACGTCAGCGTATTTCGACATTCGTTTACTCCCTCGATGGTGTGGTTGAGCGATAAAGAAAATAAGAACCGAGAATAAGCGCCAGGGCGATCAACGGAAATATTGCGACGCTCAGCGGATCGCCGACCGACATATGCGAGTAAAAAGCGCCGATGACATCGAAGGCCAGTCCCGCGTAAGCCCATTCCTTAAGCCGCGGAAACCTTGGAAAAAGCACCGCGATCACGCCAAGTATCTTTGCCACGCCGATAAACGGCAGCAGGTATTCCGGATACCCAAGATGCTTAAAAGCTGTGATCGCCTCAGGATGCTTGATCACGTCCGGCACCGCTGAGAGTAACATAAGAGCTGACATCAGCCCCGTGACTATCCAATAGGCTATTCGCATAAATAAAACGTCACTAACTTCGCAACGGCAATAATTGACGAAGCCTCGCATCGCGAAGCCAAAGCCCGAGCCAGATGAAAACCCCGATCACCACGTGTGCAACGATAAAGAAATCACCGATCCGCACATGCGTTGCGATTGCCCCGCCCATGTATCCCGTAACCAGAATCGCACCTAGAAAAGATGTCCTCGGGATCAGGTAAATAATAACGACAGAAACCTCTAATATTCCAAGGCCCGTCATTTGGTCCATCCGCCAGCCTAAGGCCTGCAGAGCTTCTTCCATACCCGCAGGCTTCATGAACTTTCCGGCAGCACTGAAAAAGAGCAAAAGCGAGGGTAAAATACTAAATACCCAGCCGGTCCAAAAAAGTTTTCCGCGCCCTCCGGAACTAATCGAATTGTCCATAACATCTCCTGTACGGTTAAAAATGCTCGTTAGATGACTGACTAAAGTTGTCTGCTCGACTCCGAATTCTCCTTTATTTCTATTTTGCGGCCGTGGACATCGTTTAGGCGCTTTCAAGAAAGAATGGCTCGGTGGCCGTTGTGTGCATTTGAATGTTTCGTTCGGACAAGGCCGTCAGGTGCTCGAAGATGGCGACCATTGCCCAGGTGTCCAGTTCACAATATTTCTCAAGATCGTTGAAGATCTTCTGCCGCCCTGCATCGTCGATCGATGTCCACTTGACCGCCCGGAACCAACTGATCGTCGCGGTCAGACCGTCTCCGATACCTAGCTGCTTATACGACAGATCGGGCCTCAACACCGGCAGAACTTTTTTGATCGAGCTGCGGCCCTTGAATTCCGGGTGAACGTAAAGCTTGTCCGAAAAGACCTTCATCAAATCGATGGTGTGTTCATTCACTTCCTCAAAGAAATCTGCAAGGTCCGGAAACATCACGGCCATTTCCGAGTTTCGCGTTTTTTCAAAAGATTCAAACCAAACAAGCACGGTGCCGATATTTTCACCCATCGCTTTCCGCAGGCTTTCAGCCATGGCTCGCGGCGGATCGTCTTCTCCGTGCGAGAGAAAATATGCATGTCGCGGCTCGGCCCCGGGCGAGTCGATCGTGTGAAGCGAATATTGAAAACACATTTGCTGAAACGGTCGTACACCTTCAAATTGCGGAATGGCGTAAGCGAACGTTTCGTAATCGAGAAAGTGGAGCGGATACTGCCAGCCCTCGATTCTCTCGGCTATAGCCTCGCGGTCGATGACAATCGTGCCGGATTTTGCGGCCTCAACCTGTGCCCGCTGTTTGTTCGAAAGCGGAAAATCATCCGGTACATCGACAATTCCGACAATGCCTTCCGCTAAAAGAGCACGCCGTTTTTCATTTTTCAGAAACGCGATGTCAAAAATCGTGTAATCCGGCAGGTCCGGAAAATGAAGTTGAATAAACTGACAGTTGAGCCTGTTTCGGTCGCAATAATCAAGCAGCGACGGCACCGGCACCGTGCGCAAATACGCGATCGCGGCCTTTGCCTGCTGCGCCGTGGAAGGAAGCCGCTGTTCGACCAGCTCGGTCACATCTGTTATGGCAAACAGCTCTTCAGGCTCGATATTTCCGCGCCTGACGTAGTCGCTGTTGGTTGTAATGACGTAACATTTTCCGACCGTGTAACCGCCTTGTTCGCACACGAGGCGCTGAAACGAAATATCGTCGATGTGCTCGTCCTTAACCGAAGCGGCGGATTTGGTTTCGTAAAGGTCGATTACGCCGGTCTCATTGTCCATAACAACAATGTCGCACCGGGCGTAAAGATCGAAGGTCTGAAATGGCCGCTCGAAACTGAGGCTCAAACCTTCCTGCGGCTGAAATTTTGCGAGCGTCTTTACGAGCTGCTGTACCGCGTAACCCTGCTGACGAAGATGCTCGTACTCCAGCGTCGATGGTTTCGAGATAAGCAGCGGCTGCCGCACATAGAGCCAAAACTCCGGCGGGCATCTCAAATAGCTGAGAAAGGCTGTTTTGGTCAATCGCTCTTTCATCTCGAATCGTCGAAAAGAATCAATCTCCCAATTCTAACGCCCAGACCGAAATAAATCATCCGGCGTTAAGAATCTTAGACCGATCGCAGCACCATTGCGGAGTTCTTCGAACCAAAACCGATGCAGTTGCATAACGCAACTTCGATCTTGCCCGAGCGCGAGCTATTGGGGACGTAATCAAGATCGCAGTTCGGGTCCGGTTGGTCGAGGTTTATCGTCGGCGGGATAATTCCTTCGTTCATCGCAAGCAGCGTGGCACCGATGCCGGCGGCACCGGTTGCTCCCTGCGGGTGGCCGATCTGGGATTTGGTGCCGGACATCGGCATCTTGTAAGCATGATCGCCGAATGCGATCTTTACGGCCTGGGTTTCTATACGGTCGTTCAACAAGGTAGAAGTGCCGTGAAGGTTGACGTACTGGATGTCCGAGGCCGACATTCCAGCATCCTCGATCGCGAGCGACATTGCCCGTGCAGGCTCGATACCATTCTCTTCGAGCCGGACACGATGGTACGCGTCGCACGTCACACCGTAACCTGCGATCTCTGCGTAGATTTTCGCACCTCTTGAAGTCGCCGAACCGAGCGATTCGAGAACATAAATCCAGGAGCCTTCACCGATCACCATACCCGAACGGTCACGCGAAAACGGACGCGAGGCCCGCGTCGGTTCGTCATTCCAGTCGGGCGTGCAGACCTTCATCACCTCAAAGCCTTTCAGGATGCCGGGCGAGATCGGCGAATCTACACCGCCGGCGATCATCGTGTCTTGCCGTCCCAACGCGATGTGCTGGGCCGCATAAAAGATCGCGTCGGTCGATGAAGTGCAGCCGGTCGAGATGACGTGCGACAGGCCGTGGATCCCAAACACCATTGACAGCTCGGACGAAAGCCCGCCGTGCGTCGAGGCCGGAATTGTATAGATGCTGCCTTTGCCCGCGTTGCCGGAAAACCAGAAGCCGAATTGCTTTTCGGTGAAGGACAAGCCTCCGCCGCCGGTGCCGAGCACGACGCCGAAACGGCCTTTGTCTTCCGGGGAAAGTTCGTTCGGGTCGATGCCGGAATCTGTGACGGCTTCGCGCGCAGCCGCGAGCGCGAGCGGGACCGTGCGCGGAACGTGCTGGCGGTCCTTTGCGTTAAGTTCTGCCTTCCAGTCGAAATCGGGAATCTCGGCGGCGATCTGAATGTCGAATGCGGAAGGGTCGAAGCTCTCAATTCGACGCACTCCGCTTTTTCCGGCCTTCAGCCCTTCCCAAAATTGCTCACGCCCGATGCCGATAGGCGTAACGCAGCCGAAACCCGTGATAACAACCCGCCTTGGACCCGCAAAACCTTGAAACATATGGTAAGAGTGACGCTATCCGGCCTTTTCGCCCTGAATTCTGTGCGTTGTTTTAACCATAACGGATTGGAGGCCTAAAGACGTAACTCTTGGTTTAATATTCAAGCCAGGC
>CADEEU010000122.1 GCA_902826385.1 uncultured Acidobacteriota bacterium
TCTGGAAGGAGTACGGCTGACCGATGAAGCTCATCGCTCGGCTGTCGCGCTGAGAGAATCCATTTTCACCCCTTCATATCGACAAAGCAAAAAAGGTGAGGCCCTGCTTGAAGGCTTTTCCTCAGGCGTTGTGCTGATCGAAGTCAACGAGGACATGTTCAGATCCGTCGCCGATACCGTGAATTCTCAAGGCGTCATAGTGATCGCGGAAAGACCTGTCGCCACCTTTGATAAGCCAAAAGACCAGGACATCTTTGTTTATCTAAACCAAATCAACGACCCTTCGAACGTCGGGGCCATTCTTCGAACTTCGGAAGCAGCCGGGGTCACGGGCGTTTTTGTGTCGAAGCGCTCCGCCGATCCGTTTTCTCCAAAGGCACTTCGCTCTGGAATGGGATCGAATCTTCGTATTCCGATACACGAGAATACAGATTTGGAAATGACAATAAAATGGGCCAAGAAGAGCAATATCGAAATAAGGGCGGCGGATGTAAGTGGCCGGATAAGCTACAGCGATGTCGATTGGACCAAACCGAGTCTGGTCGTCTTCGGCTCGGAAGCTCACGGGTTAGACGAACAATCCTTGACGCTGGTCGATGAAGTGTTCCGAATCCCGATGAAGAACGATGTAGAAAGCCTCAACCTCGCGGTATCCGCCGGCATCGTCTTATTCGAAGCAGTCAGGCAAAATTCACCGTGAGCTTACCGGGTAGGTGCTGTGTTGGACAGGGAATTTGCGTTTGCATTGCCGCCGGCCGCAGCATTTGAGGCCGCTATCTGTCTTGCGAAGGCTTCCAGGGCTTGCTCATCGTCGACAATCGAAAGTGCCATAGCTATCTCATTGGCCATAACCCTGGCAGTCGAGCGGTCGTCAAACGACGACAATCTGCTTCTTGATTCCTCGAAAGCCCGCTTGGCCTCGACGGGTTTTCCCGTGAGAAGCAAAGACCTTCCCAACCAAAAAAAGTCCTCGGCGCCCTTTGGCGTCGCTGCATTCGCATTTAGATATCTGACAGGGTCTTCGTCAACCAACCGTCGCGTTTCTTCAAATGAAGTAAGCTGCGGATTATTGCTTTTTTGTTCGGTCAGAACCGGGACCTCGGCCGGAGGCTTGGGTGCTCCAAGCAGAAAATAACCGCCGATCAAGCCGAGAACGATACCTGCTATCAAGGCGCCCAAAGTCGTTAAAAGCTTGCTGGAACCTGATCGGCTGCGTGCGTCATCGGGCTCATATGGGTAGGACGAGATACTCGGCGGGGATAGCTGAGGATCGGCGGTAACTTCTTCGGTCAGGACACTGCCCGGAAGCGAAGCTTCGGCGACGGCCAGCGGCTGGACAATCTCCGGCTCGGTTGACGTGGGTTCAACAGGTTCCGGCGGAAGCGTATCGACACTCGCCGGAATCGACTCAAGCGTTGGGCGTTCGTCGATAGTTTCCGGCCCGAAATCGAGAATCTCAGAGCGGACCGCTTCGCCAGCCGTTATAGGCGCCGATTCAAAATCAGCAACCGCAACCGTTTCAACCGGCTCGCGAACACCGGCCAGTGTGACTTCTTCGATCTCGTCATCATCCGCCGCGGCAAAGTGGGACAAGCGTTCGCCCGGAAATTGAACAACTATTGCCGTCAGATTGTCCTCCGCCCCGCGGCTGAAACAAATTTCTTTCATGCGGGCACAGATGTCTTCCGGCCCGAAATCCGAGTTGAGCAGCTGCTCGATCTCAGCGTCGTCGACGTGTCGCGTGATGCCGTCCGAACACAGTAAAAATGTGGTTGCGGGGTGAATGAGAACGCACTTAACGTCCGGCTCGACCGTATCTTCGGCACCGAGCGCGCGGCTGATGACGTTACGGCTTGGATGTACAAGCGCCTGCTCGGGCGTCATACGGCCGGCACGAACTTCTTCTTCCACCACAGAATGATCGTCTGTTTCACGGAAGAGCCGCCCGTTGGGGTCGACGCGGTATACACGGGAATCGCCGACATGAGCTATCGTCGCGATATCGCCCGCCACGTGCAGGGCAACGATCGTGGTTGCCATCGAAGAAAGCTGCGGCAGATCGCGCGACATTTGCCAGATTGCTTCGTTGGCACGGTCGAGCGCTATCCGCATGGTGTCCTCGGGGTCGGCGTCGCCCATGTGAATAAACGCCTCACCCAGAATCTCTACCGCCATTTGCGACGCAACTTCACCCGCCTGGGCTCCACCGACGCCGTCCGCGACGCAGAAAACACCGTACTGAGCCAGCTCAATGTACGAGTCTTCATTCTGCGGCCGGCCTTCGTTCAGTCCCCGGTCGGTCACCGCGGCGGATTTAAATTCCATTGCGCTCGTCATTATTCACCCTCCGATCCACTCACAACACGAGCGCGTCTAAATCTCATAACTCTATTGTTCCGCAATCTTTTAGGCAAGCTAATTTAGGGTAATGCTTGAACATCATCGTTTACGCTTCGGTCAAGGGCGTTTCGGTGCGAAAACGCCATCAGCATCCCGAGCATTACAAAGCTCGTAATCAACGAAAAGCCGCCGTGACTTACGAACGGAAGTGTAATTCCGGTCATCGGTAAGGCCCGCGTGATACCGCCGATATTTACCAAAGCCTGAAACCCGATAAATGCCGACAGCCCAATGCAGCAAAGCTTGCTGAACATGTCGCGGGAATCCAAAGCCGTTCTAACACCGGCACTTACGAACACGATCAGCGCAAAGGTTAGCAACAAACCACCGAAAAGTCCAAGCTCTTCGGCAAGTGCGGCGAAGATGTAATCGGAGTCGGCGACTGGTATAAGCTCCGGGTAGCCAAGGCCCAATCCGCGCCCCGTGGTCCCGCCCGAAGCAAGGCCAAAAGTGGCCTGGGCCGGTTGAAACGCAAGTATATCGAACCAGGCGTCGACGTTAATGGTCCGCTGCAGGTCGGGGTCTTCCTGAAGCATCTGCGGAAGGTTCGGTTCTTTCTCGACCAGCTTTTTATAGTAATCGTCGTAATCTTCTTTCCACCAGGAAGTTTCAGGCGTCGGCGGACTAAATCCGTCCAGCCACAGGTGAAACCGCTGCTGAATTCGATCCGGCAGTACCGCCTTAACCGGCTGCGCCAGTGTCGGCAGCAGCGGAATCTTCTCCTGAGTTTTTTCAGGCAGGGCACCCACGACCAGGATTCCGATAACCAAAGCCACGCTCCCGACCAGTACGAACCGCTGTGAGAATCGCCGGACGGCTATTAGATAAAGCGTCGCGTAAACTCCGCTGAAAACCATCATCTGGCCGAAATCCTTCAGCACAAAAAAGGGAACGAACGGAAGCAACGCCATGAACACCAGCGGAACAACGTCCTTTGCTCGCGGCAGTCCCCAATATGTCTTGGCAAGATTGCGATAAAGCACGGCGAGGATCGCGGCAAAACCTATAAGAAACGGTATCTTCGCCGGTTCCCACGGCGTCATGTTGCCGATCGATTTGCCGGCACGCGACGTTATCGCGGCCAGGATCAGCGGGCCGAGTGTGAGCAACACGATCAAAAATCCATTGTTCTGAAGAAACTCCAGAACACGCTCCTGTCTAAGCAGAACAAGGGCCAAAATAAGACCGGCTATTCCCAGCAGAGGATTAATGGTTCGCCCCGAAAGCAAAACGCCGGCTAAGGTATCGGGTGCAGGCCGCGGAGTTTCGGCCGATAGATCGACGGGCGACGGCGGCGTCGCCGGCAGGCCCATCATCTGTTTTTTCTCGGCGGCATAGTTTTCCTGAATGTAATGAAGCTGCAGCGTTTTGATCTTTTCCTGGCGAGCTTCGGCCTTATCCCGCCGCGAAGTATATTCCGGATCGCTGAAAAGCCGGTACTGGATCGTCAGGCCAACCGCGAAAAGGAGTACCGCGGTTGTGTACACGGTCCAATTTCCCTGAAACTTCAGAAGTTTCTTTAAGAAAATCGGCAGCACCGCCAAGACCGAAAGCAGGCCAATGTTTCTGACAGCCGTGTACCAGGAGGTTTCATAACCACGGATCAGGCCGCCGTAATAGACCGCATAATGCGAAATTGCCGCCAGCAGGACGATCAGCACAAGTATAAAAAAATGTGACGAGGTTCTATTCTTCAACTAGATACCTTCTCTCAAACCTTCTCACCGGCGGCGCGGTTTTTTCGGTGCCGGTGCCGCCTGTTTCGGGGCGTACTTTTCACCCAGCAATCCAAGCTCGCGCGCTTTCAAAATTACGTCTGCCGCAATCGGTGCGGCGGTCGTTCCGCCATAGCCGCCGCCTATGTCTTCGACGACGACCGCAATCGCCAGCGTCGGGCTTTCGAGCGGAGCGATGCAAACGAACCAGCCGTCTGTCCTTCTTCGATAGCTGATCCACTCGCCGGCTTCATTCTTTTTTCGTTTAGTGACAGTGATTCGTCTGCCATTGCGGTCATAGGCCGGTACGCCGTCTTTTTCAGCCGTTCCGGTTTTTCCACCTGTCGTGATTCCGGTCCCGGCGAGCTTAGCCTTTACCCGGCCGCCTGTGCCGCCGCTTTCTTCGGTGACCGTGGACATTATCTCGCGAACGATCGCGGCTTGCTGCGGCGTCAGTACCTGCGAGAACATTTGCGGCGGGATGTCGGCTTCGATCTTGGGCTTCATCAGTCTGCCTTGCAGATTAGCTGGAGCAGAAGCGATCAGCGCCATCTGGAACGGCGTCATCTGGCCGGCCATTCCCTGGCCCATTCCTTCCTGGCCAAAGTCGAAAAGCGTCAGCTCTTTGCCGGTTACTATGGTCGACCGTGCCGGTGCCAACGAGTTAGCGATCCTTCTGTTTGATGCGTTCCAAATCTCGGCAAAGAAACCCTGAGACAATGCTTCCTCCGGAGTATCGGTCGGCGTAATTCCGAATATCCGGGCTGTCTCGGCCAACCGGTCGCGCCCCAGGGCGTTAGCTAGTTGAGCAAAATACTGGTTGCTGGAAACTTTGTATGCCTCGCGAATAGGAATATTTTCGGAGCAGGCATGACAGCTTCCGCCGGCATCACATATCGGTTTGGAGCCTCGAAACGGCGTGTAACAAGGTGGATCGGCTGAAGACGGACGTCCCGGAAATGTCAGGTCCTGTCGGCCCGCCCGATATGCCGAAACCATCGTAAAAGTTTTAAACGTTGAACCGGGAATGTAAAACTCGCGGGTGGCGCGGTTTAGCAGCGGTTTGTGTTCTTTGTCTGCTTCCAGTTTGAGATATCCGTCGAGGGTCTCGGCGTCCGACAGGTTGTAAGAAGGATTGGAATACATCGCAAGCACGTCACCGGTCTGCGGATTCATCACGACGATGCCGCCTTGTTTTCCTTCCAACTGCTTCGCCACGTAAGCCTGAAGGTCGCGGTCGATCGTTATTCTTACGTCTTTTTGCTCCGGTTCGGGCTTCTTGTACTTAGTGAGAATTTCCCACGCCTCGGGCATTGGATCGGCGTTCATATTGTAGAGCGTGCGTTCCAATCCTGGAGTGCCGCGCTCGGTCCCGAGAAAATGCGCCATCTCTTTTTCGAGCGCAAACGTACGATCGATCTCACCTTTCCCATTGACCTTATAATAAGCGAGTGAAGCTCCGAGCTTTCCGGTGCGGTCCAGCATCCAGCCCCGTAGTGCCGCGGCCGATGTTCGCCGGTTTCGCAAATCCTTATACGCCAAAGCCTGAAACTGCTCGTTTGAATCGTCAGCGTAATAGGTCCAGTAAACCTGAAACCCGAACACCGTAAACGCAAGCAGAATAAAGACAAACTGCCACACCCGAAGGCTGCGGTTGGTTATGGTCTGCGTCAGTTTTCTCTTGACCTCGCGGGGAAGGCCACGTTCGAAGTTGAATGTTGGCCGGCTGAAATTATCGAAAAACGACAGCACCAGAAAGCCGATCAAAATTCCAATACCGACGATAAACACTATGCTCAAACCCGCCGGCGTGCGCTCCAGCACCTGGCCGCCGAAAAGCTGTTCGGGGCGAAGTTTGTTCCAATCGAACTGCAAAAGAAAGGCAATGCTCATCATTCTTTCGCGCCGTTTTCACTGGACGGCTGGTCGTCAATCTTTACATAGGGCTCGGTCGCGGCCGGTTCCGATCTGATCGGTTTCAAAATTTGCGAGGAAGGCATCGGAATGCCGGGAAGCGTCGGTTCCGGTGCATTTGCCGGACCTTTTGCATCTGCCTTTTTCGAAAAGTCGAACTCTCCGACACGATATGTGTCCTCTGGAATCTGATGCGATTTATCTTCTGCCGACGCTCCTTCGGCGACACTTTGTTCAAGAACATCGACCTCAACGTCAACAGTCCCAAATCTTAATTTTTGCCCTGTACTGATCGTCATCGCCTTACCGTATGCGATACGCTCGCCACTGATAAATGTTCCGTTGGTCGAGCCCGTGTCGGCCAGCATTAAGTTGCCCTCGCTGCTCAGTAGAAGGGAAGCGTGCATTTTAGAAACGCTCGGGTCATCGACCGCAATGTCGCTTTCCTTTGTACGTCCGACGGAGAGTCTCGTTCCCGATTCGAGCTCGTAGGTCTTAGAAAAAGGATTTCCCGCCGTCGCAAATCGGATCTCGATCTTTACAAAGTGCTTCGGCGGAGCCGTCGTAATCTGAGCACTTTCCGGAAGGTCGATCTTTAAACTCGGAACCGTAACGTTTAATGAGGCTTCGCTCTCGTCTTTGTCAGTTTCGTCAAAGCTTGCAAATAACTTGACGCCGCTTGTGAAGTAATCCGGCTTAACTGACAGGGAAATGGGGAAATAAGTGTAGTAGCGACGGTCGTTAATGTGATCGATCAAAGAGATCAAAAGCTCATGTTCTAATTTCTTCAACGCATTTTCCGAATCGGTCGAAAACTTGTCCCACTGCATCTTTAGCTTAATGCTGTGAGGAACATACTTCCTTTTCTCAGGTGTTTCGCGGGCCTCGGCGTCTACCAGAGCCTTTAACCGCTCGGCCAATTCGCTGGTCGCCAGGCTGCTCGAAGGCTTCCATCCGCGCCCGGTCAGCCGGTCGAAAGTATCCCCGATCTTTGTCAAAACCCCCTGGACGAACCAATCGGCGGAGGCCGGTTTAGCTTTTTTGTTTATTTTTTCGGCCATTCATAAGCGGCATTACGCCTATCCGCTATACTTTGTTGCCATTTTATCCGAAACGAAATTGGTTGAGAAGCTACAATTGTCTTGCCTTTGAAGTTTCAACATTGTAAAATTTCTTTGGAAGTTCTTTTCCGTTCATCCTTTCTTCAGTGTAAGTTCCCAATCCGAGAGGAACCCGTCAATCAAATCAGAGTTCGCAGCGACATTCGGACCTGACTTCAACGACCTTAAAAATCATGATAAAGCCATCAAGCGATGCTATTAACGGCCGCATTGACTTCGTAAAGCGGAATGAGTCTAAGGGATTTTCCCTTGTTGAGCTACTTGTCGTTTTGGCTGTGCTCGCGATCTTAACCGCAATTTCGGTCCCCTATTTCTATAACTACAAAAAGCTTTTTAAGCCGGAGCACCAGGCGATCCAGATCATGGACCTGATGCAGGAAGCAGCCCAGATTTCCATAAATCGAAGGCGCGAGATTCGATTTGAGATCGACTTGACCAGGAATCGGGCGATCATGATCGACACGAACGGACCGGGGGCGGCCGACGATTCGATGATGAAGTGGATTCCCCTGGCTCCCGTTGACGAGGTCCGCATGGACGTAAATCCGACAGGAGTCACGGCTCCAAACCCGCCTAACTATCCGAATGTGGCCTATGTCCCCGATTCGGTGGGTCACCTTGAAGGAACGACTTGGGTAATCGGAAACTCTACGTGGCAAATGGCCTTTCGAAGCAGCGGCACCGTCGTCAACACCGCCGGCCTTCCTGTCAGCGCGACATTTTATTCCTGGCCGCCGGAAACTCCGGGGGCTTCGACCCCTCAAGTGATGAAACAGGTGCGAGCAGTGACCATATTCGGCGGCAGCGGCGCCGTTCGGTTCTGGAAGTACAACGGGACGGCCTTCGAACCATATCAGTAGAAATAAGAATCAGGTAACTAAATATGAAAGACAACTCATCGGCCGGATTCTCGGTAATAGACGTAATGATAGCCATCGTGATCCTGAACGTAGGCATTCTTGGCTTGCTGGCAACACTCTCCGGCGGAATCCTGATGTCTCGCAGCCAGGAGACACAGTTGGTAGCAAAACAGGCAGCGACTTCCGCTCTTGAGTCTATCTCGTCAGTTAAGGAAACCGATCCAAACACATTGGGCTGGATAGCCATCGGAAATGTGGGCTCGAATCCTGATATCAACAACGTACCGCGCGGTATTTTCGTCAGCGGTGAGCAGCCGGTTGAGGCAGATGCCGGACCGGACCAGGTATTGGGCACCGCGGACGATACTGGTGCGACCATTCCAGGATTAACACGCCGAATCATTATAACGGACGTTTGCGACCCCGACAGGCCATCATCAGCCTGCACGCCGGCCGGTCCTTTTCCGGTAAAGATCAGAACGATCGAAGTTATCGTGAATTACCGTTCTGGTCTGGCTCCGAGACAGGAAAGAATCAGGACAGTTTTGACCGATTATGCGGTTACCGATCAATAGGAAGAATTTATGAAAGCAGAAGCTTTGAACGACAAGACACCTCAGCACGGCCGCGGCGAGCACGGATTCTCGCTGGTAGAAATGCTGATCGCCATGGTTATTTTCATGGTCATCACGGGTGCCATCTGGGGACTGCTCCGTGTCGGCCAGTTGAACAACACCGCGATCAACAACGAAGTTCAGGTGACCAGGGCCATGCGCCTCGGGTTGAATCTCGTGGGACGCGATACGTTTAACGCCGGGTTCGGTTATCCGCTCCGTAATACGGTGGTATTAAAGGACAACGCGATCGGCGCCGCACTCGGCATTCCGCAGGATGGCGACGTTCTCCGCGATACCGTACCGCCGATCATTGCGGGTAACAACATAACTCTCAATACGTATAACGAAACCGCCGGCGTAAGAACCGATCAGGTAACGTTTCTTTTTAAAGATTCTACTTTCAACGTCGTGCCCGGAATCGGCGGAGTCCCGGTCTCGCAAACGCTGAACATCAACGCGGCGACGACGACTTCCGGTATTGACGAAATCGTCCCGATAACCGGCAGCAACGCAAATTGTCGAAAAAACGATCTTTATCTCATCAGCGGAAATACGGGTTCGACGCTTGGTTTGGCGACCGAGCTGAACGGGACCGACAAAGTACAGTTTTCAAACGGCGATGTTCTCGGATTTAACCAGGCAGGCGTTGGCGGGACGATCCGCGGAATAACGACACCGGCCAGCATGGTCCGCGTAAGAATGATCACGTTCTTTGTGACTGCGGACGGGATCCTCACTCGCAGAGAATTTGTAAATGCTCCGCCTGCTCCCGGCGATCCGCCGGTGCCGTTTGTCGACGAGCCGCTGGTTTACGGCGTCGAAGATTTTCA
>CADEEU010000123.1 GCA_902826385.1 uncultured Acidobacteriota bacterium
AATCTTTCTTCCATCATAAGACCATTTTGCCGACGTCACCTCCAACGGGACGGGGAAGACGTTACCGTCAACCGGCTGACCGAACGTCAACCGCCGTTGACTAGAGCCGTCAGGATTCATGGAATAAGCTTCGAAGGTCTGGCGATTCGCAAGAAAAAGTATCGACTGATCACTGTTGAAGGCGGTCTGAGTGTTCGCAAAACCAGCGAGGGCAGCTGATAACGTTAGGATTGAGATAAATCGAGTGAGGGCGAGCATATTGGCCTCCAAAAGACCGGACTTTAACAGCTTATTAAATAGATATTTCCGATTGACTTTCAGCAAGAGTGATTTCAGACATCATAGTCCTAAAAACGCCCAAACCTCAAGGTTTTTGCGCATGACGTTTTGCAGTCAAGAGCCTTCCGTTTCCACTTGTTCGAGCTTCCGATAAAGCGTCTTTCGCCCGATATCAAGCAGTCTCGCTGCGCGTGATTTATCGCCTTGGGTATAGTCGAGCGTGGCGTCGATCACCATTCGTTCGATCTCTTCCATCGAGGCGGGAAGTTCTATTTCTAACCCGATCGCGCGGCCTTCGGTTGCGGCGCGGGCACGTTCGTGACGGATTTGGGCGTGGGCTTCCGATGCCTGGTTGCTGATGTTTTGGGGCAGGTCGTCGAGCTCGATCTGGCGTCCAGAAGCGATAATAACCGCACGCTCGACGGCGTTTTCCAATTCACGCACGTTGCCGGGCCACTCATAGCTGACAAGGGCCCGCAAAGCATCTTTGGAAATGCCTGACACATTGCGGCCCGTTTTTTCCTTGAAGCGTTCGAGAAAGTGAAACACAAGCGGGTGAATGTCCTCGACGCGTTCGCGAAGCGGCGGCAGCGTGACCGGAAAGACAGAAAGTCGGTAATAAAGATCGGTTCGGAATTTTCCGTCTTCGATTGCCTGTTCAAGATCGATATTGGTAGCGGCGATAACACGAACATCGGATTTGATCACTTCACTTCCGCCTATGCGAGTGAATTCGCCGTCCTGCAGAACCCGAAGTAGTCGAACTTGGGCCTGCGGCGACATCTCGCCTATTTCGTCGAGGAACAGTGTTCCGCCGTCGGCCTCTTCGAATCTTCCCTGCCGCTGATTGCGCGCATCGGTGAACGCTCCTTTTTCGTGGCCGAACAGCTCCGATTCGAGCAGCGTCTCAGGGATAGCACCGCAGTTTATCTTGATGTAGGGCTTGTTCTCGCGGCCGGAATTGAAGTGGATTAGATTTGCCAGCAGTTCCTTACCGGTGCCTGATTCGCCCTGCACAAGTACGGTCGTGTTCGTGTCGGCCACGTTCAACGCCAATTCGATCGCGCGGTGAATAGACGGGGCCTGGCCGATGATTTCGCTGCTCTTTTGATGCAGCTCGCTTTTGAGACGCATCACCTCGGCGGAAAGCTGATCGCGTGCGAGCGCGGTGCCGATCTGGTCGGCAATGCCCTCGACCAGGGCAATGTCGTGGTCGGCGAATACGCTTTCCTTGCCCCACACAAACCCGAGCAGCCCGAAAACCTGTCCGCCGACGCGAACCGGCGCCACCAACGCGGCCTTTCCGCCAAGCGTCGTGTTGAAAATAAGGCGTATAGCGAACGGTAGCTGCTTGTCGTTCAGATGAACCGTTTTTCCTTCGCGAAGCAGATCGTTGATCGCCGGAAACGTATCGGTTTTCAATGACTTTCCGTGTCGATCGACCAGTTTCAGAACTCTGCTAGGCGTAATGCCCTCGGCCGATTTAAATGAGACAAGCGAGATGCGCTTTGCATTCTGATCAAGCACACCAAGCGCACTGTAATCGGCACCGACCAGCGTAATCGCCCGCTCAAGCACGCCTTCGGAAACCTCGTTGAAATTAGAATGAGAGTTTAGCGTGTTTGCGATCTCAAGAAGTGCATTCGTCCGCTTCGACTCTTTTTCCTGGGCTACGAAGATGCTTGTGTATTGGTACCCGATCGCAAGGTGTCTCGCCGTCGATTGAAGGAAAGAGATCTCTTCGTCATCCCATTCGCGCGGCTTTTTTGTGTCGTGCAGACCGAGCAGCCCTATCACCTTGCCGCTCATCATGATAGGAATAATCAACAGCGACCGGGTCTCTAAGGCCTTTGCAAAGAACTTCAGTGTCGGATCTTTATGTTTTGAGATGTCGTTTATTTTGATCGGCTCGGTGATGTCGAACCTCTCCAGCAGCTTTTCGGCTTCGAACGGGATGGCGGTTCCTTTACTTTCAGGGACATCGGGCCTCGCCCGCCACTCGTGGCTTATTTTCAGCTCTCCGTCACCGTCCAGTTGAAGCAGATCGCAGCGGTCGGCTTCGATCATTTTGCCGATCTCGGACACCACAACGTTCAAAAACCGCTCTAGTTCGATCTTGGTGGGCAGGTCGCGGGCAAGCCGGTCGATGATCGCCTCGCGCACCTCGTGCATCCTGATCTTTCGTTCAAGGGTAAGCGCCGGTGAGGGGTCGAGTTCGATCTTCATAAGGTTAAAGATAATGTGAGACCGGTATTGTGGAATGTCAAGTTGACACACTAAAGCTATAACGTGTGTTAATAAGACTCAGATTGCCTATTTAGGAGTCTTGGCGGCGGCAGGCGGGGCCTTGGCCGGCTTCATCGTTGGCGGCTTGGCCGCGTTAGCAGTGTTCGACGAAGTGGTTGATTTAGCATTGGACGCGGCGTTGGATGAAGAGTTTGACGAAGATCCGCTTCCGGTCTGCTTTTCGTCTTTTTTCGGTTGAGCAAAATCGACGCGTCGTTTGCCGGCCTGGGCTTTCTCCAAAAGCTCTTCCGCATCTATATTTGACGGGTCAAGATCAAGCGCCTTTTTCAAAGCCGAAACGGCCTCGTCATACTTAGCCAGCTTAATATTGATCGCCCCAAGTTCGGTCTGATATTCGGTATTGTCCGGTTTCAACCGCACGGCTTCTTTCAAGGATTTCGCCGAATCTTCGTCCTCGTTCAGCTTGTTGTAGGTAAGGCCAAGATAGAAATGCGCAACGTCGTCTTCCTTATTTTTTGAAAGGATTTTTTTATAGGCTTTTACGGCAGTCTCAAACGCCTTTTCGGAGTTTTTCTTTTTCTCCTCGGGCTTTTTCGATTTTGGTCCTGGAGTGGGTGTTTCATCCGGCTGATCTACTGACGTATCTTCGGCTTCAACTAACGCGTAGGCAATACCGAGCTTGAAATAAGCCTCCGCAAGGTCGGGGTCGAGCTTTACGGCTTGCAGCAAAGCGTCGATCGCCCGTTCGGTTTCGCCGGCGTCGAAAAGGCGATTGCCCGCCGCAAGCGCGTCCGGGGCAGTCGTAAAATCGGTCGGGATATCGGCGATCGGGATATCCTCATACTGCCGCTCGCCAACCTGAACTGTATTTCCGTCCGGCGGCGGCGCATCATCGGAGCAGGCCGCGAACAAAAACGTCGCGGTCACAACCAACAGTATTGAAAGCAAAGATTTTGTCATTCTAAAAGTGCCAGACGAGCTTAAGACTATCCCGGCGGAAACACGAATGGCCGCCCAGCCAGCAGGTGTACATGAAGATGAAAAACCGTCTGCCCGCCATCCGAGTTTGTATTGATCACTACCCGATAGCCGTCCTCAGCGAATCCCTTGTCGCGAGCTATATCAGCCGCTGTCAACAACAAATGCCCTAAAACGTCCTTGTGTCCTCGTTCAACTTTATCAAGCGAATCGACATGCTCACGCGGAATCAACAGCACATGCGTCGGAGCCTGAGGCGAGAGGTCGTTGAACGCAATGCACACCTCGTCTTCGAACACGCGGGTCGAAGGTATCTGTCCGTCGACGATCTTGCAAAAAATGCACTGGGTCTCGCTCATTAAATTAGGAAAGACTAACCACTAAAAACACGAAAGGACTCAAAAATAAGCCAGAATTTATTGGGCTTTCGGTTTTTTTAGGGGTGTCATCTTCTTCTTTATTTCGATCCGGCATCCGCGGTCGAAGCCGTGCTTTCGGTAATCCTTTGAATATCTGCGCCCAGCGATTTTAGCTTTCTGACAATGCTCTCATAGCCTCGGTCGATATGGTAAACGCGGTCAATCATCGTTTCGCCCGTCGCACTCAAAGCCGCAAGAACTAAAGATGCCGAAGCCCGCAGGTCGGATGCCAAAATCCTTGCACCTGTCAACGGCGTCTTGCCGTGCACTGTCGCCTCATTGCCGGAAATTGAAATATTAGCACCCATGCGGACCAGATCGGAAGCGTGCATGAAGCGGTTTTCGAAAATCGTTTCCTTGATCACCGCGTCGCCCTCGGCCTGCGTCATCAGGGCCATGTACTGGGCCTGCATGTCGGTAGGGAAGAGCGGATGCGGTTCGGTGGTGACGTTTTTTGCCGTCAGGCCCGCGGCTGATCTCTTAACCGCCAGCGTACTCTGGTTCAGTTCGTTTATATCGACCCCAGCTTCGCGAAGCTTGTCCATCACGGCCCGCAGATGTTCAGGGTTGCAGTTTGCGATCTCTATCTCGCCGTCGGTCATTGCCGCCGCAACTATAAATGTGCCGGTTTCGATACGGTCCGGGATAATCGTATGCTCGGCCCCGCTCATTGCTTCGACCCCTTCGATTTCAAGCGTATCCGTACCTGCTCCCTTGATCCGGGCACCCATGCGGTTCATCAGCTCGGCAAGGTCTTCGATCTCAGGTTCGCAGGCGGCGTTTTTGATGGTAGTTTTTCCGGTGGCGAGGGCCGCGGCCATCATCACATTCTCAGTACCGGTAACGGTCACTTTTTCGAACTCGATATCGGCGCCGACAAGCCTTCCTTTCGGGGCACGCGCGACGACATCGCCCGATTCAAGCTCGACGACGGCGCCAAGCTTTTCAAAAGCTTTTAGATGAAGATCGATGGGCCGCGTTCCGATAGCACAGCCGCCCGGCAAACTGACGCGGGCTTGCCCGAAACGCGCGAGCAGCGGCCCGAGTGCCAGAACGCTTGCACGCATCGTTTTTACAAGCTCATACGGCGCTTGAAAAGTCTCAATGTTTTTGGCGGTGATCTTGTGTGTGCGAAGCTCCGGCGTAAGAACAGTGGCACCGAGGTCTTCGAGCAGCCGTCGCTGCGTTATAAGATCTTTTACGTAAGGAACATTGTGGAGCGTTACCGTCTCGGCCGTTAAAAGGGCCGCCGCAAGACACGGCAAGGCGGAGTTTTTTGCACCGCTTATCTCGACTTTTCCGTGAAGCGGGGCACCGCCCTTAATGAGAAATTTATCCATAACAAATTCAGGTAATATCCTTCAGTCCGGCTTATAGTTGGCGAACCGAAAGATTACCACACGATTGGGATGAAAGAAATCTATAGCGTTAGCCGATTTTTTCGAGAATTCTGCGGATCTGTCTCAGATGCCTGGCCTCGTGGCCGCCGGCAAGGACAAGCCATTCGATCGCCGAAAGATCGCCGAAATACGGGTGAGGAAATTTGGCGGCGTTGCCGTCGTATTTGTCGAACGCGGGCACCAGCGTTTGAAACGACTTCTCGCCCTCGTCCAGAGCGGCGAGAGACGCGTCCAACGCCTGGCCGCCTTTGGGGCGGACCATTTCAGGCGCTTCCAGCTTCATCTCGGCCGCTCCGGCCGTTTTCTCCATGAAGCTGCTTAGGTCGATCTGCCCGTCCGACATTTTTCCGTCGGCCTCCGCCTTTGACAGAAGTTTTGAACAGATGCGAAACATCCCGCCGTTCACGATCGAGACGTGTTCGACGATGTCCGAGATCGACCATTTTTCGCCTTCCGGCAGCGCGTTAAGTTGTTCTGGACTTAGGCCGCCGACAGTTTCGCAAAGCTTGCGCCGTATCTGGCTGTTGGCCTCATAGATGTCCGAGATTGTCTGTAGTTGCATAACTTTATTTGTTCAGCACCGCCGGCTGGGGCGTTAGTATCAGTCGGTGCCAGCGCGGAAAGCTCATTACGCTGTCCGCGTCGTTTTTCATGCGTTTGATGTAGGCCGTTTGAAGGTAAAGCTGTTCTTCGGTCGGCCAGTTCAATAGGATGATCGGGTTAAAGGACACGAGCGTTTTTTCGTCAGGCAACGCAGTAGGCGGAAGACTTGAATTGGCGTTTGCGTTCGACGCCGAGTTTACATTTGAATTCGTATTCAAATTGCTGTTCGCGTTAGATGCGTTTAACGAGACCTGCTGATCGCGGTCATAAGCCGCTGACGAAAGGAGCAAGTGATTGCGAAGCGGTACCGCGGCCTGTGTCGGGTTATCACCCGCGGCGTCGTAGATACGTGTTTGTTTGTCGAATGCGCAAGCGATCTTGGCTGAATCAGGCGACCAGACGGGCCGCACCGCTGTCAGGCCGTCGTCAAGCCTTCGCTCGCGGCCCGATTTCTCTATCACGCGCGGACGGCCGATCGGCACGAACTGCTCTTTGTTCTGTTCTGCCTGATATTCAAGGTACTGCCATTCGCGCCCGGTCGCGGCCAGTGCCGCGAGCATCGAGCCGTCCGGCGACCAAACATAATAAAAATAGATTAGCCCCTCGTTCTGCGTGAGCGGTTTTATGCCGTCGCCTTCGGCGTTGCAGATATAGATCTGCTCGGTGCGGAACGTCAGCACGCCGGTCGGCGGTGCCGGTGTAGCTGTAACGGTCGGCAGATCGGCGTTTGCGTTTGCTTCCGGATCGGTCGTTTCGGTTGTATTCGTGTTGGTGTTTGAGTTACCGTCCGCTGCCGGCGTCGCTGTTCTCGCGGGTGCTTCGCCGTTCGGCGTCGGTGTAGCTGCGGCGGCCAGGACACCTCGTGTCATTGCTACAAAAGCGACCGTTGACGAATCCGGCGACCAGACGATCGTATCCGGGAAGTGCACGGCCATCGCGTCCGGCGTGACCTTTTTCAACAGTACGCCCTCGGCCGAATACATATCTAGCCGAAACTCCGACTGCGTATCCGCGAGCACGTGATACACCGCCAAAATCCGCTTGCCATCCGGCGACGGGATGGTTTTGTCGAGCAGCTCTTGTGAGCGATTTTGGTCGAAGTCCGCCTGAACGGCCGCATTGCGCTCTTCGGTGTTCCTTGCCTTTAGTTCCGGGGCAGGAACGTCCGCTTCATAACGATAATTAAGCCGAACGGACGCAACGTCTTTCAAACTGGTGATTACCGGCCCGGACGGCGGCTCGACGGGCCGCGGACAGCCTGACAAAGAGAGGGCCGCAAGCAGGACAAAACCTGCGATAGTCTTCTGAAACTTCATTTCTAAGATAAAGATATTTTATAGCTCGGCGTTCAAATAGCCTTGATAGAGCCTGGCTTGATCGGTCGTCGGATTTGCGACCGGCGAAAAACTGAATTCTTTTCGCATGTTAGCACCGAGCGTAAACGTCACATCGCGGAGCTTGTCGAACCTGAAGATCGTTAATTTGATCTTGTCGTTAGGCTTTTTTTCACCAAGGTAAGACTGCATGAACGTTTGGCTCGCCCGGTAACCGTCCACGGCGACGATCTGGTCGCCCGTATTCAAACCCTGCTCGTAGGCTGGCGTGTCCGCCGGCACCGAGCGTATCGTCAGCCGCCCGCTTTCTTCGGCCAGATCGGCCCCAAGATAAGCCCGTCCCTTGCTCGGCTCGGCAACATTTACACTGAGGCCGATGCCTTTTAATATCCCGGCGTAATCGATTTCAGCCTCGCCGCGAACGTATTTCGCAAAGAAATCGTCGAGGCTTTTGCCGGCCATCATTTCGGACACTTTCTGAAAATCTTCCGGCGTAAAGTTGCGGCCTTTTTTGAAAACCTCGTTATAAAGATGCCGCATAACGTCGTCCATCGACTTGGATCCGCCCGATGAAGTCCTGATCGTAACATCGAGCATCATGCTGACGATGTCGCCTTTGTCGTAATACGAGATCTGGTTGTTGACCGAATTTTCGTCCTGGCGGTAGTACTTGATCCACGCGTCCATGCTTGCTTCTTCAAGACTCGTTTCAAATCGACCGGGCCTTGCCTGAAGCTGTTCGATCATCGTCGCTTTGCCGTCAAGGAATTCCTTGTCCGATATCAAACCCGCTCGTCTGAGTAAAAGGCCTTCATAGTAGGACGTCATACCCTCGGCAACCCACAGCAGTTTTGTGTAATTCTCGTTCTCGTAATCAAACGGACCGAGAGCGTCGGGCCGGATACGTTTTACGTTCCAGAGGTGGAAATATTCGTGCGCGACAAGATTGAGAAAGCCGATGTAGCGCGACTGCGGCTTGAAACCAAAGCGGTTCCATTGCAGTGCAGTCGAATTCAGATGCTCCAGCCCGCCGCCGCCGCGTAAATTTATTATGAACGTGTAATCGTCGAACGGCAGCTCGCCGAATATCTTGTAACCTTCGTCCGCGATCTTTGCAACGTCCTTAGACATCTGCCTCAGATCGTAATTACCTTCGCCGGTGACGACAATGTGGTGCGGTTTGCCCTGAACGTCGAACGTTATTTCGTTAAAGTCGCTGACCTCGAACGGCGAATCGTATAAAACGTCGAAATTCTCGGCACGGAAAACATTCGTCTGTCCGGCGACCTTCGGCAAACCGGTCGCGATCTTCCATTTGCCGTACGGTTTGACCGTTACGGTCGAGGGAGCTTTAAGCTGGCCTTTCGGGAACAAGAGCAGTGCGGCGTTGTTCCAAAAAGCGTGTTCATCGTTAAGCTCGTTTGTGCGGACGGTAAGTTCGTTCGAATAGACGCGGTACGCAACCACCATCTCACGCACTCCTTTCGCATCGACCGTCCAGGTGTTCTTATTAACCTTTCGCCACGCGATCGCCTGTCCCGTAGCAGTCTTAACCGAAAAATCCTGAAGGTGCCGCGCGTACTCGCGGATAAGATAGCTGCCCGGCGTCCAGACCGGCATTTTCAGATCGACGCTTTGCTGCGCGGTGTTCCATTTCAGCCGCATTTCAACTTCCAGCAAATGCGTCGCCGGTTTGGTCATCGAGACCGTGTAAGCGATTTCGGGCACCGCTGTTTGCGTTCGCGTCGATTTCGGCTTCGGCTAACGCTGGTTCGCCGGTGTTTCTCGGTACATAGAAATAAGGGTTAAAGCGGCAAAAAAGACAAGCACCGACTGGTTAAAAATTCTAGGCATCAGTTTTACAAACTCCGTCCGGGCGATGAGGTTTATCTTTCTTTATCTTACTATAGATGTTTCGGTTAGCCACTTCGGGGTGAGGTACAGGTAGTTCGTCAGTTTAAACCCTTCGGCTTTTCTTTGCGTGCTTTGCGTGCTTTGCGAGAAGCGGGTTTTAGTCCCACGCAAAGCTCTAAAGGAAGACTAGAAGCCCATCCTCAAATCCGAAAACAAAATGGAGAAATTAACCTTAAATGACGG
>CADEEU010000124.1 GCA_902826385.1 uncultured Acidobacteriota bacterium
TCGATTGAGTGCTATCTTTTCGATTTCGACGGCGATCTGTACGGCAATGCCCTTCGCGTACGGTTCCTGCATCGCATCCGCGACGAGCGTAAGTTTAACGGAATAGATGAGTTAAAAGCCCAAATCAAGATAGACTCGGCCCGCGCATTGAACTATTTCCGGCATCCGGGCGTACGGAATATGCTCGAGATTTTGTAATGCAAAGAGAATTGTACATTCTCGCATCGAAATAGGCTTGAAGCAGCAGGGTAGCTTAATGAACGAACTGTCCGATACAACATCCGCAGCTGGACTGCAACCGACCGATAAAGTCGGTTTGAACGGAAACCGAAACCATTCGATGACCGCAACGTCATCGCTGCCTATCGCGAAGTTCGTCACTAGCGAACAAAAGGTCGCGGAAGAAAAATTTCTTGCCTCAAAGGAGGCCGATGTCGCGAGGAAATACGCGGGCATTCAAGGCTATCTTCGCATCCTTCATGTATCGGCAGTGATCGGAAAACTGGCTCTTTACCTTTATCTCGATCAACTTGACCTGCATAACAAAGGGCAGATTCGTCATGCCCGGGAACGGATGCGCCGGGCGGAACGGTTAACACGGGCCGCTGTTTTTGGTGAGTGGCTTTACGGCATTCGGCTGTGGTTTTTTCAACGGTTCATGGGACTGCTCCGAATTTTGTTCCTCGGTCGCGAGACTAAACGGGAGATAAACCAGGAAAAGCAGGCGATTTGGCTTAAAGACAAATTGATCGAGCTTGGCCCGACGTTTATCAAGATCGGCCAGTCCATGGGAACGCGGGCTGATCTTTTGCCGCTGCCTTTTGTGATCGCCCTAGGTGAATTGCAAGACAACGTGCCGCCGTTTCCGAACGAGATAGCATTTGCACGGATAGAAAAAGAACTCGGGCGAAAGATCAACGAGGCATATGAGGAGTTCGAACTTGAACCGGTTGCTGCCGCCTCGCTTGGTCAGGTCTATCGTGCCAGGCTTCATTCCGGCGAAGAGGTTGCGGTAAAAGTGCAGCGGCCCAATCTTGAAGCGACGATAAAAGGCGATCTTGAGATCCTGAAAAAGGTCGCCAATTTTGCCGAACGCTTTCCGCAATTGAACGAAAACGCCGACTGGTCCGGGATGCTTCGTGAATTCAACGAGACGATCCACGAAGAGATGGACTACGCCGCCGAAGGGCGCAATGCCGAACGGTTCCGCGAGAACTTCAAGAACTGGTCGAACATACACGTTCCGAAGATCTACTGGGACGCGACCACCTCGAAAGTTCTGACGATGGAATTTATCTACGGCACAAAAGTGACCGATCTGGAAGGGCAGGCCAGACGCGGCGTTTCGCCTGAAAAGGTTAATCGACTGCTGATAAAGACGTATCTTAAACAGCTTTTGGAAGACGGTTTTTTCCATGCCGACCCGCATCCCGGCAATCTGCTTGTAATGCCGGACGGTCGGCTCGCGTTCTTTGATTTCGGAATGGTCGGCCGTATTACACCGGAGCTTCAGTCGAAGATGATCGACGCATTTTTCCACGTTGTCAGCAAAGACGCGGCCGGCATTGCCCAAGACCTGATCGATCTGGATTTCCTAAAACCCGGCACCAGCCACGACGTCGTCCGGCCGGTAGTCGAAAAAATGTTCGAGTTTCACCTGAATCTGAAGCTGAAGGACGTAAATTTCAAGGAGCTGACCTACGACCTCGCGGATGTGATGTACGATTACCCGTTCCGCCTGCCGTCGAACTTCACCTACATCATGCGTGCGTTAATGACACTCGAAGGCATCGGCATCATCACTGATCCTGAGTTCAACTTCTTCGAAACCGCCAAGCCCTATGCAAAGGAATTTATGCTCCGCCGCGAAGGTGCGGATTTCCGCAAGATGTTCGTCAACAAACTAATGGGCCGCGATTCCGACGGCAAGATCGACTGGAACCGCACCTGGAAGCTTGCGAAGATGGCGTTTAAGACGGTGTTGAATACGGGCAAATAAGGATTATTCGTTCCTGCTATGAAGGTTGTCTTTGAACAGATCAATATTGGATGGAACGCCGAACCGAATGCCCCTGATCCTAAAGTTAAGATTGTAGACAGCGATCTGCTTTTGACGTTTTATTTGAATCCTTTTTTGTATCCTGAGTTTGATGAAGATGAACTAGGTATACTGCGATTCGTTAACAGTGAACGATATCGCTTAGGTTCTACGAATGACGAAGGTTGGTATCGTGATCAGTGCCGTTTTAGCAAGCTTGCTCCTGAGTGGGGTGAATTTTATCTGATATCCGGCGATAAAGACCTCTTGGAAGCACCGGTCGACTGGAAGATCCTGGGACCTAAGGGTGAATACGGAAAACACTACCTCTTTTACTTCCGCGACAACACATTTGAGTGTGTCGCGGATAGATGCTTATCTGAAGAATCTGCTTACAATGGTCTTACTCGGAGTGGATTTAAGGGTAGAAAACTCAACGACTGATGATCCGATTGGGTTAGAGTCCTAACTCGATATTTGATTCGCCAAAGCGGGGCTCTATCCGGGCTTTGCCCGCCTATTTGCGGAAAAGCTCTGCTTTTCCGCTACGGCCTTAATCTCTAATTTCGCGGCTATGCCGCCGAACTTGACGCAAGAGCGGCGGCAAAGCCGCAGATTCTAAATGAATCGGCTCGGAAAAGCAGAGCATTTTCCGCAAATAGGACGGCAAAGCCGCAGAACGAATGGTCAAGGGACTTGTCCAATGCATCCAGCGATAAAATGTGATTCTCAGACTGACGTCGGCTTTCGCCTGGCCCGCGAACTTGTAGTTAAGTATGGCTGGAACACGACGTGTTTTCAGATAGTAAATCCGGGACTCGAATACTGGTTTGGCGACGACGGTGAATCAGTAGTTGGTTACGTGACGGCGGGCAAGTCTCGTGTTGTTGCGGGAGCGCCGGTTTGTAGTAAAGCAAACCTGCCGACGGTGGTCGAGGCGTTCGAGAGTGACGCTCGCGGCTCGGGGCTTGGCGTTTGTTATTTCGGTGCCGAGGCTCGGCTGGAAGCGGCCCTTCGAGATTCGCACGGACACGCACGAGTGTTGCTCGGTGCCCAGCCGGTTTGGCATCCGTCGAATTGGCCTCGGATCATGGCCGACCGCTCTTCGCTGCGGGCACAGTTCAACCGGGCGCGGAACAAAGGCGTGAAGGTATGTGAATGGAGCATCGAGAAGGCGACAAACAATCCGCTTCTTCGCGAATGCCTCGAGGCCTGGCTTCGCCTCAAAGGGCTTCCGCCGCTGCATTTCGTGATCGAGCCCGAAACGCTCGGGCGGCTTGAGAATCGGCGCATATTCGTTGCGGAACACGATTCGCGCGTTGCGGCTTTCCTCGTGCTTTCGCCGATACCGACGCGGAAGGGTTGGCTGACCGAGCAATTTCCTCATCACCCGAAGGCGCCGAACGGCACGGTCGAGTTGATGATGGACGCGGCGGTGCGGGAACTTTGCGACGAGGGGGACGAATACGTGACACTCGGCTTGTCGCCCTTGTCTAAACGTGCCCGGATCGAGCCTTTCGACAATCCGGCCTGGCTGAAATTCCTGCTCGCGTGGATGCGGAAACACGGCCAACGGTTCTATAATTTCGATGGACTCGACCGGTTTAAGGCCAAGATGACACCCGAGTATTGGGAACCGGTTTTTGCGATATCGAACGAACGGAGTTTTTCCGCGCGCACGATGTGGTCGATCGCCCTCGCCTTTACAGAAAACAGACCCCTCCGCGTCATCGGACAAGGTTTGGCGAAAGCGGCGGCTCAGGAGGTTCGCAACATCCGCCACTGGCTCAATTTTAAGGGAACGTGAGGCTGATGATGAGAATTTTCAGACTGCTAATATTGCTAGCCATCGTCGTCGGTTTGCCGCTATTGACTCAGGCTCAGAAAATGTCTAACTCGTCCACGCCGAACGCGGCAATTCAACACACCAGAGTCGACTTTCAAATAACGGAGTTGGATGCTCGCGTGTGGCGGCGAGCCAAACGTATCGACATCAAAACCTATTGGGATGGAAAATCGGCTCCCGCGGGTCGGCGGTTCTCGGCGCGGTTGTTGTGGTCGGATAAATATTTATACGTTAGGTTTGAGGCAAATCAGGCTGAGCCCTTGGTTGTAAGCGATAGGGCAAATCTAGAGACCAAGACACGCGGTTTGTGGGACCGGGATGTCTGTGAGATATTCATCGCGCCCGACCGGGCAGAGCCGCGAAAGTATTTTGAGTTCGAGATCGCGCCGAACGGAGAATGGATCGATCTGGGCATCGATCTGACGACAGGAACGAGGGTGACGAACTGGGACTACAAGTCGAAAATGCAGTCTGCTGCGCGTGTCGAGAAGGACCGAGTCGTTATGGCGATCAAGATTCCATGGGCCGCGCTGGGTAAGCAGCCGAAAGTCGGCGATGTTTGGTTAGGAAATCTTTTCAGATGCATCGGCAGCGATCCAGGCCGCGGTTATTTGGCTTGGCGGCCGACTATGACGGAAACGCCCAGTTTTCATGTTCCGGAAAAATTTGGCGAGTTCGTTTTCGAAAAATAGATATCGATGTTTCTAAGCACCAAGCAGTTTTCCGTGGATAAGAAAGATTCCCCACACGAAGCTGAACACTCCCGCAGCGACGCGGAGCCCGCGATTTACGAGGTCGAACCTTCCCGCCGTAAAATGCAGCGGTAGTCCCATCAGAAAGCTCATTACGATCATTCCGCCGATCGAGCCGATCCCGAAAATAAGAATAAAAAGCAGAGCGAGGACGGGCGATGAGATAGTCGGCAGCACCAAAAGCATCAGGCCGGCGCTTCCGGCAAGACCGTGCACCATTCCGACAACTATCGAACGCGGGCTGAATGCGTGATGCAACGACCGCGAATCGGCTTCTGCGTGGATGTGAATATGCGAATGAGCGTGCCCATTGTGGGCATGCTCATGCGTATGCACCTTTTCGGCAAATAACAATTTACGCAGCACGTTAAGACCCAGGATCACAAGCATTACACCAACCGCTGTTTCCAGATATGTTTCGACGGTTTCCGAGATCGAAACTTTGTGCACGATCACGACAGCTCCAACAATTAACAGCGATATCGTATGCCCAACGCCCCACAGGCCGCCGACGATCGATGAGCTGAAGATGCTCTTGCGATCGCTGACGATGGCCGAAACAGCCGCAAGATGGTCAGCATCCAGGGCATGCCGCAGTCCGATAACAAAACCGGCGGTAAGCACTGCGAAGGCTGACATTTCGGAGGTTAGTTCCATCGGATAATCGATCCAGTCCTTCAGTCACACGGTCATGCCGCCGTCAACGGCTATTGTCTGGCCGGTGACGTAGCTCGCCGCATCGGACGCGAGGAATACTACCACACCTTTTAATTCGCCTTCATTCCCGACCCGCGGAATGACGTTGGTCTCCTGAATCGAGCGCTCATAGATGTCGATGACGGCGTCCGCCAATCGCGAATGAAAAAAGCCCGGTGCAATCGCGTTTACGCGAATTCCGCGACGCCCCCAACTAGCCGCAAGCTCGCGCGTCAGGCCGATAAGACCGGCTTTGCTCGCAGCGTATCCCGCGTAGAACGGGCCGTTGGGCGACGATGTCAGGCCGGCAATAGAAGCTATGTTGATGATCGAACCGCTGCCCTTTTTCAGCATCTCGCGGCCTGCGACCTGAGCAAACAGAAAACACCCGGTCAGATTTACATCTATCACCTGCTGCCAGCGTTCAAGCGGCATTTCTTCAGGCATGGCTCCCCATGAAATTCCCGCGTTGTTGATCAGGATATCGACGGAACCGAACCTCGAAGTGGTTTCATCGACTACGGCCTGAACGTCTTCAGGCTTTGAGACATCGCACAATTTACCGCTGGCCTTGAATCCGCGTTTCGTGAATTCATCTACGGTTTCGTCCAGCCATTCCTGCCTTCGGGCACAGAGCATAAGATCAGCTCCGGCCTCGGCCAACCCCTCGGCCATTTCCTTGCCGATGCCGCGAGAGCCGCCGGTCACGATCGCCGTTTTTCCAGTCAGTTCGAAAAGTTCACGGACATGCTTTGTCATATATCGACAACAGCTTATCACGGCGTGATCATTTTCCTCCGGGTACGCGGTCCGTGCTGGGTTCTTTAATTCTTGCAAGGCGTCTGATTAAATATATGTATGACGAAGACCCGAAAGGAAAAGGCGTTTTTACGCGACCTTTATATCAATGAAGAATGGACACGGCGGTTTACCGATCTTGTGGATAAACATGTCGGGCTTAAGGATGCCGAGAACCTGCTTTACCTAAACGCCGGAACGGGAAATCATTGCTTTCAGCTCCGAGAGAAATTGGATGAGAAGGTCGCGATTTTTGCCCGGTGCGAGGACGAAGACATCTTATCTATAGCCCGCGACAAGGCAGCGGCGGTGAAAGCAAATGTCGATTTTTCTACGATACGGTTTGACGACGATGCGTTTGACATCGTGCTTGCCGATGCGAGTTTTGTTAAGCCGGGCGATGTCGAGGATTTGGTACGCGAAGCGGTCCGCGTCACGCGCGTAGGCGGGAAAACCGCCTTTTTTCTACCGTCTGCCGGAAGCTTCGGCGAGATTTTTTCGCTGCTTTGGGAAGTGCTGTTTAGCGAAGATCTGGGCGATCACGGCCACGCGGCGGAAGCAATGATAACCGCCATTCCATCGGTCAGCCGAATCGAAGAGATAGCTTCGCACGCCGGTTTGGTCGACGTGGAAGCACACTACGCTCAAGAAGTTTTTGAGTTTGAGAATGGAGCGGTGTTTGTTGCTTCGCCGTTAGTTACGGATTTTCTGTTGCCCGAATGGCTGAAGACATTGAGCGACCAGGAAAGCAAACGCGTTTCGGCAAAATTGGCGGAACTGATAGATGACGAGGACGGCGAGATGTCCTTCAGGTTTTCAGTTAAAGCTACGCTGGTAATCGGCGAGAAACGCGAAAACGAAAAGTAAGGGGTAAAGCCTAACTACTTTCCAATCTTAATCTTTGCAGCTCTTACTTGGCTTCGGCCCGACGGCGCATTTCATCGGCGATGGCCTCGTCGCTCAGTTGTGAAACCTGCGGGGCATTGGCAGTCGAAAGTTTTTCTCGCTCCGCTGCCTCTTCCAACTCGGCCTCGCGCATGCCTTCCTTGAATGCCTTGCGAGATTGGCCCAGCGACTTTGCCAGCTGCGGCAGACGCGAAGCTCCAAAAAGTAGAAACAGCACGGCAACGATCAGGATGATTTCTGTTGTTCCAAAGTTCATATCTTAAGTTCGATAAGCTCCCAAAACAGCATAATACCGCTTTTGCAGGAATCAATCTAATTCTTATGCGTTGCCGCCGGCCTGCGATTTCGTTTTGAAGCGGTCCATCGCGTCCACCAATGCGGACGTAATGCCTTTTTCGGAAACGGAATGGCCAGAATCGGGCACGACGATGAATTCGGCCTCCGGCAAGGCACGGTGCAGGTCCCACGCGGAAGTGATCGGACAGACCACGTCGTAGCGGCCCTGGACGATTACGGTAGGGATATGGCGGATTTTGTCGACGTTTTCGAGCAAGAAATTGTCGCTGTCAAAAAACGAGCCGTTCATGAAATAGTGGCACTCGATCCGGGCGAGCGAAAGGGCTTCGTGCTCGCCTTCCCAGTGGTTCATCAGGTCCTGGTCAGGATATAGTTTCGATGTCGCACCTTCCCAGGTACTCCATGCCCGTGCAGCCGACAGTCTTACGCTTTCGTCATCGCTGGTCAGCCGTTTGTGATAAGCGGTCATGAAATCGCCGCGTTCCGCTTCGGGAATTTCGTCGCGGTAGCGTTCCCAGAAATCGGGGAAGATCTCGGATGCTCCGTATTGATAGAACCACGTCAGCTCTTTTTTGCGCGTCAGGAAAATTCCGCGCAGGATAAGGCCCAAACACCTATCAGGATGCGTCACGCCATACGCCAAACTAAGCGTACTGCCCCACGATCCGCCGAAGACGTACCATTTATCGATGCCGAACTTTTCGCGAAGCGACTCGATGTCATTGATCAGATCCCAGGTCGTGTTTTCCCGCAGCTCCGCATGCGGCGTCGATTTCCCGGCTCCACGCTGATCAAATAAAATCACGTGGTACGCCTGCGGATCGAAAAACTGCCGATACATCGGTATCAACCCGCCGCCCGGCCCGCCGTGCAGGAAAACAACCGGAATGCCGTCCGGATTTCCCACACGCTCATAGTAAACGTCGTGGATGTCCGACACCTTCAACATGCCCGAATCAAAGGGCTCGATCTCTGGATAGAGGGTTTTCATAAAATCCAATGATACTAGAATTTGGCTAAAAGTCTTACACGCTATCGCGACCGAAACGGAACAATTAAGTGGTTTGAAAAACCAACAGCAATTGAAGGCAACACGAACAAAAGTGAAAGAACCACATACCAGAACGCTATAGTCACGACGAGTACGTAATAATCCTCAAAACTGGGCGATGTTGCGGGCTTACCGGCAGAGACAGGACGGTTGCTGTATTTGATTAGAAAGCCCGCAATGAATCCCGCCGCAATTAGTATTTCGGTGCTTAGTACGGACGCCTTGATCCCACCAACTATAGAATCGGAGCTAAGCCAAATTATTAGGAGTGCGGTCAGAAATCCGTGGATTAAACCGACAATCGCCCCCCATTTAGCCGTTTCCGAAATTGGATTGATGATCGGGACTAATAGTGAAAAAATTCCGCTCGACAGCAGAAAAACAGAAAGAGCCGTCCAGACAAGAACGCTGATTTAATACGCTTACAAGGATCTGTGAACCATGTTGGAGCAAGGTTACCATCTGGGTTAAGAATAGAGACGCCCTAATTTCCCGAGAAAAAATTCTTTTCCCATAGCTGAAAAACCAGAAGCGTCCAAAGCTCTTTATGATGTGAAGCCGATCCGGATTCGTGTTCTTTGATCAGCTTTTGCACGTAATCTACGTTGAACAGACCCTGTGTGTTTAGCCTGTCCGTCGAAAGCACATCGTTCATAAGCGGATTCAGCCGACCTTTAAGCCATTCAGCTATGGGAATCCCGAAGCCTTTTTTCGGGCGGTGGAGGATGTCCTGCGGGAGCAGGTCTTTCATCGCTTCTTTCAGGATGACCTTGCCGCTTTTGCCTTTAAGTTTGTACTCAGCCGGAATCGAGGCGGCGAACTGGACGACTCTCGGGTCGAGGAACGGGGCACGTGTTTCGAGGCTGACGGCCATTGCGGCGCGGTCGACTTTGGTTAGGATATCCTCGGCCAGATAGAAGTTGATATCGGCATACTGCATCTGCTCGATAACGTTCTT
>CADEEU010000125.1 GCA_902826385.1 uncultured Acidobacteriota bacterium
AAGGCGGTGATGGATGTTTTCAGTGCATGGAACCCGGAACCGGGCAAAGACCTGCCGGACAACGTGCTAAAAGGCGGCTCGATCCATCTTGAGAATAACCCGGCACTTCTCGGCGTGGGTTACATCATCGGCCCGTACATTTCGGCCATCATGCTCGGCGGCGGCATCTTGTCTTACCTGATCCTGATACCGCTGATCAAATATATCGGCTCGCTGGCATGGTCGCCGCTGGCCCCGGCCGTTGGAACGACTATCGACAAAATGTCACCCGGGCAGATCAGGGGCGAGTACATCCTGTACATCGGCGCCGGGGCGGTGACTGCGGCGGGAATTATCTCGCTGGTGCGGTCGCTGCCGACGATATGGAGCGGCCTGAAATCGGGCCTCGCGGACCTTCGCGGCTCTTCGGGCGGCGTCAACGGCGTGGAGAGGACCGATCAGGACCTGTCGATGAAGTACGTCATCATTGGGCTGATCGTGCTGTTGGCGGCGATCATGCTGGCTCCTTCGCTCGGGCTTTTCATTCTTAACGATCCGGTCGTTTCGATCTTTGGTTCGATCCTGATAATCATTCTCGGATTCCTGTTCGTTACGGTCTCATCGCGGCTCACGGGCGAGGTCGGCTCTTCTTCAAATCCGATTTCGGGCATGACTGTGGCGACGCTGCTGTTTACGTGTTTGGCATTTCTAGCCCTTGGGTGGACGGCGGCCGATCCTTATTTTGTGACGGCATTGTCGATCGGCGGCATCGTCTGCATCGCGGCTTCAAACGGCGGCACGACTTCGCAGGATTTGAAAACGGGCTTTTGGGTAGGCGGTACACCGAAAAAACAGCAGATCGCTATCCTCGTGGGTGCGTTGGCTTCGGCGCTTGTGCTTGGGCCGCTGCTTCTATATTTGAACACGGGCGGTACTTACTATCAGAAGGTCGACGCGACCAAGTTTACTCCGGGCTTCGCTGTGACCGAGGACAAGCTCTTCCGCGAGGGCGGAAAGTTGAAAAGTGAGCAGGTCCATACCGGGCAATATCTTTCCGATACGACACAGTATCGCATTTGGCAGAACACCGATCCGCAGACCGGGCAAATCGGCAAATATCTTGTGAATCAGCAGGGCCAGCCGGTTTACCTTGTCGATCCCGCCATCAACGGCGTGGTCAAGGAAGATGAGAACGGAAATAAACTGACGCGGTATGACGCTCCGAAGGCAACGCTGATGAGCTACATCATCAAAGGCGTTCTCGGTCAGGATCTGCCGTGGGGGCTGGTGCTGATCGGCGCAATGATCGCGATCATGCTCGAGATCGTCGGCGTCCCGTCGCTGGCGTTCGCGGTGGGACTTTATCTGCCGATCGCAACGAGCGCTCCGATCTTTGTCGGCGGTATGGTTCGAAAGGGCGTGGATGTTTATCTTAAGCGGAAACTTGCCGCCCGAAACCTGACCGAGGATGAGATCGTCGCCGAAACCGATAAATCGCACGGGGTTCTGATGGCCTCGGGCTACATCGCCGGCGGCGCGATCGCAGGTATTCTGATCGCGATCTTCGCTGTCGTGCCGTGGCTGAAGGACATACAGGACGGTTCGGCAAAATGGGCCAAGGAAGCTCCAAACCCGTTCTTCGCGGGCGACCAGGCATGGTGGCTCGGGGCGATACCTTTCGCGATCCTGGCGGTTATCCTTTATTTCGTCGGCCGTGAGAAGTTGATGAAGGGCAAGCCGGACCTCGAGTGACAGGGTAAAACGTCTGCAGACAAGGCCGCGTTTGCGATATACTTCGCAAACGCGGCTTTTTCTGCGCGTTGGTAATTTATGCGAAGTTTTCTTCCCGTGTTCCTGTTGCTGCTCGTCGCTTCCGTTTTTCCGCAAGTTGAAGACGGTCTCGTCGCACCGACGCCCGAGCCGGCAAGTTCCACGCTCAGGGCGCGCGTTTATTTCGAAAATTCCGGGCGGCCGGTTCGCCGGACAAACGTGGTCCTGCTTTCAGCAAAAGACAATCCCCGCGAGGCTTCGGGCCTGACCGATGCTCAGGGAAATCTTGTTATAAAAAATCTCCGTGCAGGCAAATACTACGCAATTGTGAATGCTCCCGGAGCAGTATCGCCAATTGCTTATATCGACTATCGCAGAACACGCTCCGAGACTTTTGACGAACAACTTGCGCCGTTTCCGCCGATCATCGTGAACGGCGTATCGGATGTGGAAACGATCATTCAAGTTAAGATGGGCGGAGCTATCAGCGGCCGAATCTCGTACACTGACGGCGGGCCGGCGATCGGCGTCAGGGTCGAGATTTTAAGGAAGGTGGCGGATGAATATCTTCCGACACTCCCTAATTTTACTGCGCTGTCACAGGCGATTGTCGGCGGAGCCGGAACTTTTCGTACTGACGACCGCGGGCAATATCGATTTGCCGGCTTGCCGGAGGGCGAGTATATCGTCAAGGTTACGGAGGAAATGGTCCATTCGAACGACCCGGGCCGTCCGAACCGAATGGGCTTCGACGATATGATCTTCGGAAGCGCCTCGCTTGTAAGTGTGTTCTTCGGCGATGCGTTCGACCTCGAAAACGCTCAAAAGCTAAAGGTTGAATTTGGTCAGGAGTATAGCGAGGCGAACATAGTGATTCCTGAGAGGCCGCTGCACATCCTTGAAGGCAGGCTCGTATCCGCTAAGGACAAACTGCCTATCCGCGGTGCCCGCCTGACCGTTACACTAGTGGGCGACACACCGAATATTGAAGAGAGTTCCCGCCAGGGCCGACGGGATCACGCTGCCTATACGGACGACAAGGGGAATTGGATGTTCACCGACCTTCCGAAAGGAAAGTACAAGGTCGTCGCACAAGCTGTGGATTCGCACTTCGATGACGCGAGCAAGACCTATGGCTCCGACCGCTCAGCCGCAAATTCTATGGCAAGTGCGGCAAATGCCGTCAACACCGCGATGAACGCCGTTCGTGGAGGCGCCGGAACTTCAGAAAAACCGCCGCCGCCAAAATTTGCGAAAAAATCGGCCGAGTTCGTCATTGAAGAAAAAGACCTAACCGAACAGGTTATAGAACTGAGCTTTGGAGCGACCTTAAAGGGCAACGTAATTATCGAAGACGACGACGGGCTTACTGAATCGCTGACACTTATGGCCGCCGACGAAGGTAGCGACATAACGAGGTCGACAACGATCTATCCATACGATTACGACCCCGAAACCGGACAGCGAAAGTCCGCGAAATTAAAAGAGTTTGCGATAGACTCAATCAGCTCCGGGCTGACCTACCTAACTATTCATACCAGCGCAAAAGGTCTTTATGTAAAAAGCGCTTTTCATGGCCAGATTGACCTGCTGAAAGGGCCGATCAATCTAAAGGACGGCGAAGTTCTTTCAAACATAAAGATCGTGCTTGCCAAAGATTCGGGTGAGCTGGAAGTGACGGTGATAGATGGGGACGATCGACCGGTTTCGGGTTACGACCTGATGCTGGTTCCGACCGATCCGGCCAAATACAAGAATTCAAGTTTTTACCGCTCGGCGCGATCCGACGTAAATGGTGAATTCAAGGTCAGCCTGCCGCCGTTCGAATATGCCGCGGTCGTGTTTCCGCGCACATTTGCGAAGGAAAGCCGTACAGACTTTCACAAATGGCTGGCGGGGGCCGTTAAATCTGCTCAAACTTTCAAGATAGAGGCTGCTAAAACAACGAAAGCCAGGATCGCAATAAGAAAAGAACGATAAACCTTAACAAAGTGTTGGTCTTTTTTTTTCGGACACGCTATACTACTCATGGCGTGTCCTTTTTATCCCCGGTCGCGCTATCCGATTTAAAAAGTCACGCACTAAATTTCAAGCGATATTTACGGTATTCTCCGAATGGCCAGTATTCGTTTAAATCCTTTTATAAGTGTAATTGTACTGTTTTTGACAGCGGTATTTGCCAACGCGTGTTCGGTTGCGGAGTCAAAGAACGAACAGGCTGCGGCGAATGCGGCTTCGGCAAAAACGGCCGATCCGGCCAAAAAGGGAGCCGCGATAAAGATCGAGGCAAACGGTCCGGCCGACGTAGTGCGCGTGTTTTACGGCCATTTGCGTGAAAAGCGTTTCCGCGAAGCGATCTATCTGACCAACCTCCGGCCCGCGATCGAAGGTTTGTCGGACACAGAGTTGAAGGATTTTCAGGTCGATCTGGAAAATGTAGCGAGGCACGTGCCGACCGAGATCGAGATAAACGGCGAGATCGTATCGGGCGATCAGGCCACGGTCACGGCTAAGCTGCAGGGCGAAGAACTCGACAAACCAGAGCTTCAGGAGCTGAGGCTGCGGAAGGAAAAAGACGTTTGGGTCATTTTGACCGTCGATGAAACAGCCGAAAAACGGATCAGGCAGGAAGGCAAACTCTATCTTCGAAATTTAAGGATAGAAACGCATCACGGCGAGGCCAAAGCAATGCTCGACCGCATTGCCCGGGCCCAAATGGCTTTTGCGGCACAGAACGGAGGCAAATACGGCGAGATGCGGGCGTTGGTAGATGGCAAATTGCTGGCGTCGGACGTTCTGTCGGCGGAATCAACCGGATACACGTATGTTGTGACCGTTACCGATAGCGGAAGTAAATACTACGCAACCGCGACTCCGGCGGAGTACGGTAAGAGCGGTTTGATGTCGTTTCTGGTCCGGTTAAGTGAAAAAGGTTCGCCGCTGCTTAGCGGCAAGGACGCGGGCGGGAAACCGCTGCAAAATTGAATGGAAGCTTCACGCCATTCATCGTTTTAATTATTACGAAGAGAATTCCCCCTCTCTTCGCCACCGACCCCCAAGGTTCAGTCTCACATTTCAAAGGCAATCAAGATGTTAAGAGAACTGGTCTCAAGATTTAGCAGCACCATGGCCCAACGAAGGGCGGCGGCTAGAAAAGGTTATAACGTACCCGTAAAAGTATGCTTTGCACCGGAGAAAAATAGCCCGGTCAAATCGCACGGCCGCTGCGATGAAGCTTTTCTTTCGGGCGAAACAAGCGACGTAAGTGATACCGGCGTCGGGTTTTTCGTTTCGTCGATACGGATAAAAGAAAAATATCTGGTCGGTCAGGACCGGCTGTTGAATTTGGAGCTTGATCTTTCAGGTCGAAAAATTCGCATGCAGGTCCGCGGCGTGCGTTACGAGCGCGTCGGGATTCACTTGTCCACCGAGCGATACGCGGTCGGAGCCACGATCGTCAGCGTGAATGAGGAAGATCAGGCCGCCTACGAACACCTGCTGCGGCACGGGCATAATTCGGGTAACCCGATATCGTCGATTATCGAGGTAGGTGCTGAATAGACAATCAGTCGGATTTATTTTGAAACGAGGCCGTCCTGGAAAGGGCGGCCTCGTTTTTTTTTGGGTAACCGCGCGATTTTGTTTTTGGCCGCCTTGGATGATTTACTTTTGGTTATGAAGGATTCGATCGGCGTAGGAATTATCGGAACGGGCTTTGCCCGCAAAGTACAAATGCCGGCTTTTGCCGCGTGTCGCAATGCACGAATTGTTTCCGTAGCGAGCGGCAGCTTCGAAAATGCCAAAACCGCCGCAACCGAGTTCGGGGCCGAACATTTTACCAGCAACTGGCGAGAGACCGCCGGGCACGCCGACGTCGATCTGGTCTGCATCACAACGCCGCCCAGTCTGCACCGCGAAATGACGCTGGCCGCAATAGAGAACGGAAAGCACGTCCTGTGCGAAAAACCGATGGCGATGACGGTGGCCGAGGCCGCAGAAATGACGGCCTCGGCCGAGAAGGCAGGTGTGCTGGCACTGATAGATTTCGAGCTGCGATTTCAGCCCGGGCGGCAAAAAGCCTATGCGATGATTCGTAACGGCGAGATAGGAAAGATTCGCCACGCGAAATGGAGCTTTCGGGCGCCGCAGCGGGGAAATCCGAATCTGCCGTGGAATTGGTGGTCGGATATCGAACAGGGCGGCGGAGCATTAGGCGCGATCAATTCGCACATTATCGATTCTTTCCACTGGTTTCTGGGCACCGAGGTTTCGTCCGTTTTTTGTCAGCTTCATTCGCACGTGAAACGACGCCCGTATGACGGCGGTTTTCGGGACGTTACGACGGACGATGAGGCGAACATGATCTTGCGTTTTGACGACGGGGAATTGTGCGACGACGCGACCGGCATCGTTTCCGTTTCAATGCTCGAACAGCCGGAATATGTGAGTCGATTTGAGATATTCGGCACCGACGGTGCGATGCGGATCGATCATCGCGGCGACGTGTTTATCGCCAAAAACGGCGAAGGCGAATGGACCGCGGTCGAGGTCGAATTCGGCAAGGCCGTCCCGGGACTTCCCGACACCGGTTTCCCGCGCGGGTTTATGGAATTTGCTCCTAGGATCATCGAAGCGATCCGCGAGGGTAAGCCGGATATCGAATATGCGGCGACGTTCAATGACGGACTGAAAGTACAACGCGTTCAGGACGCTGCGAGAGAGTCTAACGCGACCGGAACGGCGATACGCCTGGGAACGCAGGCGCCCTCGTCTGCATAAGTGCGAAGCACGAACAATTCTTGCCAAACATTCAAGTGCCCTTTTTCACAAAACCGTCAACAACAAAAGCGCGAGTGTTTAGGGGTGTCTTGTTTAATTGGCATGTCGTATGCGCCGCGGGTTGTTCGCGTTTCACGCTCATGCAGGCGAGGGCGCCTGCGTTCCCAGGCGCGTGCCGCTCGAGTCACTTCATGTATTTGTCGAGAAAGTCGGCCACTCTCGGGTATAGGTCGAGTCTATTCTTGAGTTTTGAAATGCCGTGGCCTTCGTCGTCGTAGAGTTTGTATTCGACGATCGCCTCGCGGTCTTTCAGGGCTTTGACGAGCTGTTCGGCTTCGGTGTAAGGCACACGAGGATCATTTTTGCCGTGGATGACGAAGAGCGGCGTTTTGATCTGGTCGATTTTCCGCATCGGCGAAATGCGGCGGAGGAATTCGATGTCTTTGTCGAGCCGGCCGTATTCGACCTCACGCTGGCGACGGCGATAGCCGGATGTGTTGGTCAGGAACGTTTCCCAATTCGTGATCGCCACCGTCCCGACCGCGGCCGCCCACAGGTCGGGATAAAGCGTGATCGCCGCCATCGTCATATAACCGCCGTAGCTTCCGCCCATCACCGCGATTCGCTTCGGGTCCGCTCCGCCTTTAGTCTTTAACCACTCAACCGCAGCGGCAAGGTCTTTCACAGAATCTTCGCGTTTTTCGACATCGTCAAGATGCGTGTAAGTCTTGCCGTAACCGGTCGAGCCACGCACATTCGGGTCGAGCACGGCGTAGCCACGCGACAGATAGTATTGAAACAGCGGGCTAAAGCCCGGACGTGACTGGCCTTCGGGCCCGCCGTGGACTGAGACGATAACCGGCAGCGGCGGCACATTCCACGCGACCTTCATCGTCTCGCTGGCGATTGGCGTGACACTAACGCTCTCCGGTCTGGGCCGGTAAAACCAAGCTGGGATCTCACGACCGTCGAAGCTTTTGAACTTTATCAACTGAGGCGTAATGAACGACGCGTGCGAAATTCCCGCCTGGTCGCTTTTCGTGACTTGCGTCAGGGCTTTTGACTTAAGATCGTAAAGCCAAATGTCGTTGTTGTGTCGCGAGGAGTTGAATGTGAACGCGAGCTTGGTTTGATCTTTCGAAAAAGTCAGTCCACCAACAATACCTTCGGCGGGAAGGTTCTGCACCGCGAACGAGCTTTCGGAAACTTTCGAGATCAACGGCTTGCCGCCGGTTTCGATACTTCTTATGTACAGCTCAGTAAAACCTTCGCGGTTTACAGTGTAGGCCATCATCGAACCGTTGTCGGTCAGCGTGACGCCGCCGATGTCCCATTTTTGGTCGTCGATGATTTTTACTTCGCGGTTGGCTTCGGACCAGTCGTCGCCCGCGGCGTTCTTTTTCCGCATTTGGGCGAGGCTTTCGAATTCGCGGTTGTCGTTTGTCGTCAGGACGAGGCTGTCGGCGAGGAAGGCGACGTTGCCGAATTCCGAAGCTTCCTTGTGCGGCGTTAGATGAGTTTCTTTTTTAGTCGCAACATCGACCATGTACAGATCGTTGTCGAGGCTTTTTTCGATGCCGCTGCGCGAGAGGACGAATTTCGTTCCGGCGTCGTTAACGGCGGCGATGTTGATGTTGCCATCGTACTGGTAAAGCATCTCCTCCTTGCCGGTCGCAAGGTCCATCGAATAAACGTCAAAGAACGTTCGGTTGCGTTTGTTCGAGGCGTAGTAGATCTTTTTGCCGTCTTTGGAAACCTCGGCAAAGTTGTGGCGGACCGTTGGATCGCTCGTCAGTTCTTTAACACCCGTGCCGTCCGGTTTCATCCAGTAAAACTGCGTGTTCTCGTCACCACCGCGCGCCTTTCCGAAGATAATTCCGCTCCCATCAGGCAGCCAGCGGACAAAACCGACGTTGTCTTCATAATTGGTCAATTGCTTCGGCGTGCCGTTCGGCAGATCGATCACCCAAACCTGCGACGTACCGGTCGCGTTTGTTAGATAGGCGATCTGCTTACCGTCCGGCGAGAACGTCGGGCTTCCGGCGGATTTAATGTTCAGGTACTGCTGGATCGAATACGTTTGCGCAAAAACGGACAGTGATAAGAAGGCAACAAGGGCAAAGACGTAGGGAAACTTTTTCATAGTTTTGTTCGCTGAAAAGAAAAATCGGACAATGAGGTTTCAATCATTATCCGATAGGCAATTTTAGTTGGCAAGACTTGTGAGATAAAGAAATTATCACACAAAGCTCGCGGAGCACGCGAAGGAAGATTCAAGACCGGATTTGTCCGGAAACTTCGAAAAATCGGCTGGAAAGAACACTTAAAAGTCTATCTTCTTATTCTCACCCCAATCGGCTTGCTGTCCGGTAGCGAGTGCTTTTACGAAGCCCAAAATCTCCATTAGCTTGCCGGACGACGAATCCCAGTATTCGGCCTGTTCGACCGAAACTTTCAATAGACATAGTGACGGGTCGTTGAGCCCGTCAGGGAACCACGCATTGAGTATCGGGTTCCATAGCTCTTCAATTTTTGCTTTGTCCTTTACCATTTCGGCCCGGCCAGAGACGGAAACGTAAGAGTCGTCGTCCGGTTTCGAATACGAAACGTTTACGCGTGCGTCCTTTTGTATCTCGGTGACCTTATGAGTTTGGTCGCTGGTAAAAAACCACAGGTCGCCATCAAATTCGAATTGCTGAGTCGACATCGGCCGGCTGCGAAGATATCCGCCGTCTATAGTCGTCAGCATACAAAAGTCGATCCCCTCGATAAGC
>CADEEU010000126.1 GCA_902826385.1 uncultured Acidobacteriota bacterium
ACCACGGCGAAGCCGAGGTCGAATTGATTACGGTTGAGAACAGGCTGACCGAAACCAACAATCCCAACCTTCAGGACATCGCCGCGCTCAGCCAGGCGTTCGGGCGGATGTATTCGGAAATCCACGTTCGACTCGATCCGAAAGGCAAGGCAAAAGAGATAATCAATCTTCCCGCCATCCTCGGAAAATGGGAACAAACAAAGGCGGAGATGGCAAAGATCGAAAGCGAGGTCCCGGCGATCGCCGATGTCGTTAAATTAAATGACGAGATTTTCGCAAGCCCCGACAAGGTTAAACTTGCGATCGAAGCCAACGAATTCTTCAACATTTATTTTCACTTGATCTACGGCGAGCCGCTGCCGGCAACCGGGTTGAAAAGATCTCACCGAAATCTGTTCAATTCGGCGAATGTCGATTGGGAATTCGATGCGGACGCGAAAAGAGTCGTCACGCCGAAAGGCCCTGTGGCTGTCGTAAAGATCACGGGTCGTCCGGCGAACGACATCGGTCCTGTATGGTTGAAAGAGGCCTATGGAAATTTCCCTATGGTCGACACCGCGCAGATTCAGCCGAATTTAAGCGAGACAGGCGAGTACATTTTTCGGCCCGAATCCGGGAAATTGCGTAAAGCTGTTCTGATAAAAAAAGAGATTGCCCACCCCGAGTTTATCCGCGGAGTAATGACCTATACGATAAAGAGCGATGATGAAGTGAACGATCCGCTCGATACCGAAAACCCCCAGCCGCCCGATCGAAGCGAACAAATTCCGCGGCCCGAATTCTGGGCCAAAGATTGGGAATTTTGAACAGGTCCGTGCGAAAAAATGTCCGAACTGTGTAGTTAATTAAGCCGACATGGCAGGTAAGCCCAAAATAGCAACACTAAACTTGAGGCAGATATGCTTCGCGGCGTTGTGCCCGGCGCTGGTCGCTGCGTATTTCGGCTGGACGACGGTCATGGTTGTCTGCCTAGCGGTTTTTGCTTTGCTGCTTCTGGTCTCGGTTCGATACAAAATCGCGTCGGTCGGATTGGACAGCCGCACCCTGGCGAGAAACTACTTTCAGCACGCGTTTCTGATCAAGCTGGCCGATTCACCCCCGGACAGCGATAAATCGGACGTTAGAGTATTTACATTCGGCCTCTTTCTGCTTGCCAACAACGGCAAGATGAAAGCTGGCTTTCTAAAGCGTAACCAGCTTTTGGCAAAGATCTAAGTGGGCAACAAGATCATTACTGAAAAAGACTTTTGGATCTGCACTGGCGGAGCAGTACCCGCTCAGCTTCAATCCACTCAGTTAACGACCAAAAAGGTTGCCGGGCATAAATACATCACCATCAATGACAAAGCAACAAGCAGTTGGATAGATTTCGGCTGCATGAAGCTAATGCTGATCATGGCCATTCTGGCCGCCGTCATCGCTGCACTTATCGTGGCTACCGGAGGAGCGGCTCTGGCCGTCGTGGTCGCCGCCGGAGCAATTGCCGGTGCGGCCGGCGCGGCATTTGGCGCGGTGGTAGGGGCATTGATATGCGGTCAAAAAGCCGCCGCCGCCCGTGAATGGCTCACCAGTAAGTCGGACATGATAATCCAGGGACATCGTGCGATTACCGGCGATGATGTAATGAAATGTCATATTTTCGGCGACACCATTACATTTGCCCCGCATATAAAAAATTGGTGGCAGGCAATCGCCCTCGGTGCTGCGAACTACATAGGCGGTATTTTGGAAGGCATGCTGGCCGGAGCGGCTGTAGGACTCGGTATCGGTGCTTTGTTCGCCGGAGGATCGGCATTAATGGCGGGCGGCCTTCGAGGCCTGGGACAGGCAAGTCTCGCTTTTTTGCGGGCGGCGCCGATGCACGTTGTTCGCAACATCGGCGCGAGTTTCGGGTACGCTGGTGGTTTTACTAAGAGTGCCCTGCTTTTTGCCGGCGGCCTGCGCGGTATAATGGGTGTACAAGGTGCTCTCAACCAATATGGCACCACCGGAAACACCGATGGCGTGGGCGGTGCATTCGGCAAGGGTTTCTTTGGGATAGAAATCGGCCTGGCCAACTCCGTCAAGAACGTCGCAACGGGACAGGCAACGTGGCAGGACATAGCCGGGCTGGCGCTGATGTTGACGCCGGTTCATTCTAACCTGCGCAACAAGGGTGATGGTGACGGCGGCGGGCCCGCACGCGACGGCGAACCGGTAAGAGACGGCGAAGAAACCCGATCAGACGAAGACGGAACTCCGACCGCGAGAACCAACGATGGCGATGCACCGAGGCAGGAAGGTGAGTTTGAGGCCTTTGAGGAAACACGCGATCTTGGAAATAATAGAGTCGGAGCATTGGGCGAACAGGCAGTTATCAATCGGCTTGTGGCCGATGGCTTTACAGACATCCTTCAGATTCAAAATAATTCGGGACATGGCGTGGATATCATTGCCAGAAACCCCGTTACCGGTGAAGTCAAAGCTGTCGAGGTGAAGGCGAATACTTCAGGATTGAATCCGGACCAACGCCGAGGTGGCGAATGGTACGTCAACGATCGGCTGCGACGGGCGGCAAATGGTGAACGGGGTTATGGCGTTCCCCCGAATTCCGCCGATCTGCCGACAAACGCCCGACGGGCGCAGCAGTGGATAGAAGATGCTCCAAATGTTGACTACGAGGTACATCGCGTGCCTGTTGATCGGACGACCGGCGAATCGGGCACTCCCGAAGTCTCGCCATGGGATCCTCCGCCACCACCCGATGAGGTACCGCCGTCACCTGATGAGTAAAGATAAAACTTTATGGATAACGTTGAGTCGAAGAAGCAAGAAGTTGTGAAGGAGCTTCAGGAATGGTTCGCCCGACCGAACAGTCAGGAGTTTTTTTACGACGAGCCTGTAAAAACGATTGAAGAAAACCTTGCTGAAGCGAAGATCAAGAAAAGTGTTTGGCTGAGCTTTGCCAACCTTGAAAATTGGCACGAAAACCAATTCGTACTGAAAGGGCTTACAGAAAACAACTTGTCCGATCAGGCGATGGCAGCTAGCTATGGATGTACGGTGGTCGAATTGGTTGGGGTTTTCTCTAAACTGTACCCCGGCAATCCGCCCAGCATCGATCTTCATTCAATTGCCAGCCATCTTGCCAATATTGCAATAAGGCGGTGGATAGGTGAGGTGCGAAAAGCTCTGGAAGTTATATCGGAAGGCCTCGACTCAAAGCTTCTCAAAGGCGGGCAGGACTACAAAATCGCGGGTTGGTTCATCGTCATAGCCGCCTGCAAAGCGTTCGGAAAAGATATTGCTCTGCAAAAGTATAACTATCCAAAGGATATGGGTGTCTACCAGCAGGTATTGGACAAATGGGATATTTCGGACGCGGAAACCGTTGACAATTTCGTCAGCGAGATGTGCGAGTATCATCTTTCTCAAGCCTATTACAACGAACGGAGTTCGATGGATATTCAGTTTAGCAACTCTAACGAATTCGTCTACGCGTTCGAAATTCTTGCCTGGCTCGCCTTTCGTGAAATGAACGGTATCGCAAACCCTGCATCTTTCAGTCACCCACTTATGAAATTGCCTTTAAATGGATTGCCCGTGAATTCAGCTCCTTTCAAACCAACCGAGCTACAGGAAAAGGTGCTGGCAAAAGTCAAAAGCGATTTTCAGCTCTAATTTGCATAAAGAATGAAGTCATGACGGAATCGTCTGCAAAGTCGGAGGGATCAAAGGCCGAAAAACTCAGGGAACTTTCGCTGCTTCTGTCTAATGGTGACAAACAGCTCGCTGACGAAGTCGCTTTGAGTGAGGCTGATCCGTCTCGCTACATCGAGTTTCATAGTGAAAACTTACGATACAGGGGTGTCACTAAACCGGTTGACGGACTGGTTTGGATCGCTTTGGTCGATTCCTTGCAAAGACGGCACAAACTTGTCGAGATCGATTGGAAAGAAGGGCCGACAGAGTTCACAAGGGCAGCAGCACGAATGTTGGGAACGGCACCGGATTGGAAAAAAATAGTCGATTCGCTTGACGATCTAAATTGGTTTGGTTCCGAAAAAGTTCCTGAAATTATCAGAAGGATAAATCAAGCTGTGTCCGGTTTTGGTCACGCCGTTTTTATCATTGATTTGGCATCTGATTCTTATCCGATGTCCGTGATGCGTCGAACTGTCGCCGAAAAGGTCGTCAAGCTGGCGGCCTCGATCGAGGAACACAGAGTTTTGTTGTTCTAGCCATTTGCTCGATTATTCATCGACCGCGAGCCTGGCTTTAGATAGATTTAGCGGATGGCGGACGGCCCACTTTGAATATTGGTTGCAAATACCCGATTATTAGGTCTGTTTCTTAAGTTTTACCCGAACCTTCATTTCTTTAAGATCTTGCCGCGGGCAAAGGATCGGATCAAAATAGACGCCGATCCAGCCGAAAAATCGCGTGTCCCGTTGCGATTGTGTAATTTAAGAACTACTCGGGCTTACTTGGTCCGGCAAAAACATAGAGGGCGATACGTCACTTTTTGCGCCGAATTTGTGAAGGCGGCTGAAAAACTATGGCTATTAAGACAACGCAAGACCAGCGGCTTATTCAACTTTCGACACCGTTGGAGAAGGATTTTCTGCTTATCGAGCGCGTCAGGTGTGTGGAAAGTCTTAACCAGTTGTTTCACATTGAGCTTGATATCCTGCATGAAGAGCAGAAAGAGGGCGTTAAGCCGACGGTGGTCGACCCTAAAAAGCTGCTTGGCAACCCGATGATCCTGTCGGCCCATCAGCCTGGCCCTACGACCCGATATTTCCACGGCATTTGCATCTCTTTTTCGCAGGGCGCGCGTAATCCGCGTTTTTCCACTTATCGGGCGGTACTTGTTCCAAAAGTATGGATGCTGACGCAGATAAAACAGAGCCGTATCTTTCAAAACAAGACCGTTCCGCAGATCATTGAAGAAGTACTTACGGGTTACGAATTTAAGAATGAGATTCAGACGCAAGGGTTAGAGCCGCGAAACTATTGCGTCCAATATCGCGAAAGCGACTGGGACTTTATTTCCCGGCTGATGGAAGAGGAAGGCATCTTCTATTATTTCGAACACACTAAAAACAATCACAAGCTGATACTAGGCAACGACCCGAGATCGCACCATGAAACTCCGACCGCGGCAGATATCTCTTATGCCCTGGAACGCTCAGAGCTGAACGATAAGTGGATACCGTCGATAAACCAATGGCGTTCGGACGACAAGATGTACACCGGCAAAGTCGAGCTGAGGGATTATCATTTTCAGCTTCCGACAAAAACCCTCAGGGTCAATGAAACCAGTCAATTCGATGTGGGAAAGAATCGCGACCTTGAGGCCTACGATTGGCCCGGCGGCTACGCCAAGCGGTTCGACGGCGTAGATGCCGGCGGCGGCGAGCGGCCGTCCGACCTTGAAAAGGTTTTCCCCGACAGCGAACGTACGGTAAAGATACGTCAGGAAGAGATCGACACCAACTATAAGCGCAATTTTGGCTCGGGTGACTGTTGCGCAATTACCGCCGGCTACCGGTTCAATTTTATCGACCACCCGACCCAGAAACCGACGGGCCAGGTTGTAATAACCGCCGAACACAACATCGTCCAATCGCCATTGTACATTTCGGATGAACCGTACGCCACGCCATACGACGTGCATTTCGCGTGCATTCCGTACGGGCAGGGCCAGGCCCGCTACCGGCCGCCGAGAAAGACGCCTAAACCGATAGTCCACGGCAGCCAGACGGCAAAGGTCGTCGGCAACCCGGGCGACGAGATTTTTACCGATAAGTACGGTCGCGTAAAAGTACATTTCCACTGGGACCGTTCCGACAACAACGACCAGAAAGCTTCGGCCTGGATCCGTTACGGAACGCTGTTCGCCGGCAACAAATGGGGATCGCAGTTCATCCCGCGTGTCGGACAGGAAGTGATAGTTGATTTTCTCGAGGGCGACCCGGACCAGCCGATCATCGTCGGCTGTGTCTATAACGAGCAGCACATGCCGCACTACGAGCTGCCGAAATATAAAACGCTCTCGTACATAAAATCGCACAGCACGCCAAAGGCGCAGGGCTTTAACGAAATTCGTTTCGAGGACAAGGCCAAAAAAGAACAGGTCTTCATGCACTCGCAAAAGCGCTACGACCTGCGCGTTCGCGGCTCAATGTACGAAACCTGCGGCGGCAACCGTCAGGAAGTAATCGGCTACCGGGTTAAAGACGGCGACAAAGAAGATCGCGGCGGCAATCTTGCGATCACTGTCGGTGGCAATTACGATCTTCACGTCTGCGGCGATCAGTTCATCGGCATCGACAAGGCTCTTTATGAAACCGTAAAGTCCGACGTCGGCGAAGAGTACAAGGCCAAGCACTGCTCGAAGATCACGGGCAAGCGCGACATCAATGCACAAACGATCACGCTTGAGTCCCTGCAGGGCATCACGCTGAAGGTCGGTGCAAGCTTTGTAACGGTCGATCTTACGGGCGTCACGATCCAGGGACCTATCGTAAAGATCAACTCCGGCGGAGCCGCAATGCCCACAACGCCCTTCCAAATGGCCGACCCGCTGGATGCGGAACACGCCGACACGGGAGAGCCGGGCTATCTTGACCGCCCGCGCACGGGCGGCGGTGGAGGCGGGCGACGCTGGCGGACTGTCGACGGGTATCATGCCCCGGTAGTTCGAAGAAATGACGACGGCACCTATCAAATGGGCAACATCATCGTCAATGAGGGCACGACCAACCCGAATTTCCAGCGTGATACCCTCAACGACCTGGCGATGATCAGCACAACGCCGGAGGGACAAAGTACGCTGAATGGCATTGACAGCTCCGGCAGGACGGTAACGATTAGGGAAAGGCCGCCAAATCCGACCGATCCGAACAATGCGGAGACGACGGCCTTAAATCAGGCGAACGCCACGAACGGAACCGGCAGCGACAGTACGATCGATTACGATCCGACCGCCTGGCCCGTGCCGAGCAGCACCAATCCGGCCAGCCGCACGAACGCCCCGAGCGATGTGATCCTGCATCACGAGCTGTCGCACGGCAACCAGATCGCAAATGGCAACGATGACTTGACGCCCCGTGCGGACTGCTTTACCGATAATGGAGAGGCCACGACCATTGCGGCGGACAACCGGTATCGTGATGAACGTGGCGTCGGCCAGCGGACGGATCATAAGGACTTTTAGACGGGAGTGGGAGATTGCCGATGGCTCATGGAGTTTTGGGTTCGGTGAAAATGACGGCCGCCTGCTGCTGCTTAATCGCGGCGGCCGTCGCGTGCGGCGACCCGACAGCGTCCGGAGCGGGCATCGGCGGGGTCCCGCCGCCAGGAGAAACGGTTATGAATGAAGCGGTTAAGGATATCGGTCTGGTCTGTGACATGAAGGTGCTGGAAAAGAGCATCGAGCTGACGTACGAGCTCTCGAACCGCAGCCCAAGGGACATTTACGCGCTCGACTTGATTCCCAGCATCGACCTCGAAACCAAGAAGGCGGTGCTAAACTACAATTTGATGCACGTGAACTGGCGCAATTCCGGCGCTCTCTACGTGCTCAAAGGAATTCCGGCCCCGCCACCCCACAAGCGCATCGGGCACTACATAATCCCGCAGGCCTCAAAGCTGGAACCGAATGGCGTCTCGAAACGGACCGTTTCGCTCCCGCTGCCGCTTCGGGAGCAGAATCCCTATTATTTGCCACTCGATGTGAAGGAGGCCGACGAGGCGAAAGTCGACCGCATCGTTTTCGCGATGCATGTCGTGCGCGATACGCTGGAGGGGTTTAAGGTCGAGGGGACGGAGCTCGGCCCGGACATCTTTTACGTGCGGGCCAAACATCTGCTTGTGGAACGCGAGGAGATCGCGTGCCGCATCGACCTGAAATCGTTGCCGGTGTTCAAGTATAAGGAAACGTTCCCCAGGTTGTAATTCGATAATTTCGAGGAGTGAATACTATGTTCCCTGCAGCAAGAAAACTCGATCCTATTTCGCATGATTCCATTACTCCTTCGGGAGTCGTGGGTACGCCGCCCAGCGGCCCGTGTCCGCCGGGAGTAACGGGTCCCGTTCTGATTGAATTTTTGCCAGCCGCTCACGTCGGATGCGCAGTCGTTTGCTCGGGAGTAATAACCGGAGGAATCGCACATCCGCCGATTGTCCCGCCGCCGCCGGTCGGCCCGCCAAACCTGATCGTGAAAGGCTCGGCAAACGTTCTGATTCACGCTTTACCCGCCGCGCGCTGGATACCGTCCGGCGACCTGACCGCACCGTGCGGCGTTTTCATAGGCCTGACCGCCCTGGTGCCAATGCGACGGGTTTTTATCGGCGGCTAACGTACGACGGGCTTTCGGTCGAAATAATCGTGCGTCCAGAAACTTCCCGTTCGTCCGAGTATTTGATCCGGTCGTTGCAATCAAAAAGCCGCCCGAAAAACTCAGGCGGCTTTGTTTATCGCCAGGTTTTGCGGTTACCTTCCGCCTGAATAATATCCCTGCCGTGCCTTGACGCGATGGTTAATCGGCGTTTGCAGGCCGACCTGTAATTTTACGAATTTGTTTGCCGGATATTCGGCGTCCGAATAATATTGGATCAGGTATTGCGCGCGAAGGTCATTGGCAAGCTGCTTGAAGATACGGTCGAGCGTTGCCTCGTTCTTTTTTGTGTTGCTTGAGTTCTGCAACGCGTCCTTAGTATCCGTTGCTGCAAACTTAGGGAGGAAAAAGGTCCCGCCGGTCTCGTTCGCGAATTTTTCCATTCCCACCTGCGCCCGCATGCTAATTTTGTTGAGTTTGATCGAGTTACCCGCCGGATTGATTACATAAAAGACCGTGTCCGCGTCCTGTAACTCGCGCGATATTTTTGTCTGGGCGTTCCGGTGGGCTGCATCGGTGGTAGCCGCCAGCTCATTCCGTTTCTCGGGCGTAAGCCTGTTTACGTCGATGTCGCGATAGGTCGATTTCTCGGCTTCACGTACAAGGTCACTCCAATTATCCTCGCCATCTGTCAGCGCCACGATCACCCTGAGGCTTTTTGCCGGAGCGTTGGCGCGGAGGTATCTGGCCGCGGCAGCGGTCGTGTCGTAGAACGCCGTGAATTTGCCCGACGGCACAACGCTCATCAGTCGTTGGGCCGCGGCTGAGGAATTTTCGCTTTGCAGCACGGCAGACGGTTTGTCACCGATCAAGAAAATGGTTGCTCGGTCCTCGGGCTTCATCACAGTCTGAAGAAACTGAG
>CADEEU010000127.1 GCA_902826385.1 uncultured Acidobacteriota bacterium
TAAAGACGAATCGACGGTGCCGTAACAACACAGAGATAGTCAAAACCGTTCTGGCCCTTGCACGCAATCTGGGTTTGAAAACGGTCGCTGAAGGCATTGAGACAGAACACCAATTGAAGGCGTTAAAAGAGCTGGGATGCGAGGGCGGTCAAGGGTTTTTATTTGCACGGCCGATGAGCATCGACGATCTGCAAAATTATTTGGTAGATTTCGACGGAAACGAGATTCTTCAAGTTCCGTTCGGCGATGTCCCGGTCTTAGCGACTCTCCAGTAAAAACAGCGGCAAACTACTTTTTCAGCCACCCAAACAGAGCATTAACCGTAACGTCACGGTTCGTTTCGTAAATCGCACGCGTAAGCGGGATCGACGTCGGGCAAACCTGGACGCAGTTTTGCGCGTTGCCGCAATTGCCGATTCCGTCGTCGCCAAGCAGTCCGTTCAAACGCTCTTCGATCTCGATCTTTCCGGTCGGATGCATGTTAAAGAGCCGCGCCTGGGCAATGGCCTGCGGGCCGATATAATTATCATCGCCGTACTGCGGGCACGCCTCCAAACAGCAGCCGCATGTCATGCAGCGGGAATAAGCATAACGCTCCTGCGCGACCTCGTTCGAAATCTGCGGCCCCGGACCGAGGTCGTAACTGCCGTCCAATTCGATCCACGCATGTACCTGCTTGAGATGATCGAACATTTTCGAACGATCGACTTTCAGATCACGCACGTTCGGAAACTTAGACATCGGCTGCAGCGTCACGGTGTCGCTGTTCGATTCCAGCAAAAGATCATCGATCAAAGCCGAGCACGACTGCCGCACCCTCCCGTCGATAACCATCGTACAAATCCCGCAAACCTGCTCGAGACAAGACATGTCCCAAACAGGAGGCGTTGTAGATTTGCCTTCGACGGTAACCGGGTTTTTGCGGATTTCCATCAGCGCCGAAATCACATTCAGGTTCCGACGATAAGGAAGCTCGAAAGTCTCCCAAGTCGCCGAAGCGTCTTGATTCTCGCGGCGTTGTATCTTTAGCTTGAATTTCGCCGACGGATTTTCAAGCCGCCTCTTTTCGCGATGTTGGTCCGTGTTCATCTATCAATAGTCGGGTAAACCAGTTAACACCTGTGTGATCCGCAGTTTTACGAGCTTTTTTTTCTCAGGGCGCTCAAATTCAATTTTGGCCATTTATCGTAATCAGTTCCCGGGTCGCAGTCCCATGCGGCTCTCATACCTTTTAGGACTGGCTTGCCTTCAACAATCTTATAGTACGCCTCCCAACCGCATTGAGCGGCCCCGTAATATCGATTCAAAAGCGTAATGCTCTGTGTTTTAGGATCAGTGCTGAATCCTATCGGCTTCCAGGTCGTTAGCTTTTTGTATCTTTTATCAACATCTTGTTCAATATATTCGTAATTCAAGAGCACGATTTTCTTTTTCACAGTATCAAAAAGATATGTCAGATAATTTGAGTTGTACGCACCGTTTTTACCCTGCTGACCAGTTACATTACTTCCACACAAAATTAAGAGTGTGCAACTGAATAGAACCCTATAGAAAACTTGCATAACCCTCTCCTATTATCTGAACATAGCGGCTCTTAACATTGCCTCAAAGGGTAACCGCAGGATTCTTTCCGCCATATCGGAGAACATATGGAAAACTCATAAAATTCAAGTTACTGACAAGATATTACTTCGCGGCTTTTCCTTTAGAATAGTCTCTTTTTCGCGGTTCGACCAGTGACACATCGACCGGCTCGTAACTTAAAACTGGGGCCTCATCGGAGTATTCTGCGATCGTAGTTTTCATGAAATTCTCGTCGTCGCGGTCCGGAAAATCTGGCTTATAGTGGGCACCGCGTGACTCGTTGCGGTTCAGGGCGCCGAGCGTTATGACGCGGGCGAGTTGCATCATGTTCCAAAGCTGGCGTGCGTGGGGAACGGCCTGCGTTGCCCAGAGATTCGAATCATTGATCGAGATTCGTGAAAAGCGTTCCTGCAGTTCCCGCAGCTTGTCGTCCGTCGCTTGAAGCCGGTCGTTGTATCGGACGACAGTAACGTTGTCCGTCATGATCTTGCCCATTTCCTCGTGGAGCTTGTACTGATTTTCGCCGCCTTCGTTCTTAATTATCTGATCGTTTATCTCCCGCTGTTTCTTTAACTCGGCGTCGTAGATTCCGTTCGTTTCCGTATTTCCACGTTCGACATTTTTTGCATAGTCTATCGCCGAAGGAGCTGCGACAAAGCCGCCATACACGCACGACACGAGCGAGTTTGCACCTAAGCGGTTCGCTCCGTGAATCGAGTAGTCGCATTCGCCGGCGGCAAACAATCCTGGAAGATTCGTCCGCTGTTCGAAATCGACCCATAAGCCGCCCATCGAATAATGCACGCCCGGAAAAATTCGCATCGGCACATACCGCGGATCGTCGCCGACGAACATCTCGTAAATCTCAAGGATCGCACCCAGCTTTCGCGTCAACGTTTCGGCCGGAATATGCGTAAGGTCGAGATAGACCTGATTCTCGCCGGCAACGCCGTGGCCTTCCAGGCAAACCTGAAATATCTCACGAGTCGCAATATCGCGCGGAACAAGATTGCCGTAAGCCGGATATTTTTCTTCAAGGAAATACCAGCGTTCGTTTTCGGGAATATCACGCGGGTTGCGCCCGTCGCCGTCTTTACGCGGCACCCAAACGCGGCCGCCTTCACCGCGGGCCGACTCGCTCATCAACCGCAGTTTGTCCTCGCCGGGAATCGAGGTCGGATGCACCTGAATGAATTCACCGTTCGCATAACGAGCTCCTTGCTGATAGCACGCCGAAACCGCACTTCCCGTGCACGTCATCGAATTTGTCGATTTGCCAAAGATCAATCCCGGCCCGCCGGTCGCCATGATGACAGCATCGGCCTTGAACGCTTTCAGCTCAAGCGTTTGCAAATTCATCGCGATCAGCCCGCGGCAAACCTGGTGATCGTCCAGCACGAGCGAGAGCATCTCCCAGCCTTCGTACTTCGTCACCTTGCCGCCAACTTCCCATTTGCGAACCTGTTCGTCCAGCGCGTAAAGCAACTGCTGCCCAGTCGATGCACCCGCAAAGGCCGTCCGGTGATGCAGCGTTCCGCCAAAGCGTCGAAAGTCCATCAGCCCTTCCTTCGTCCGCGAAAACGGCACGCCCATGCGATCGAAGAGATAGATGATTTGCGGCGCCATGTCGCACATCCGCTTTACGGGCGGCTGGTTCGCGAGAAAATCGCCGCCGTAAACGGTATCGTCCAAGTGCTTAGCGGGCGAATCGCCTTCGCCTTTTGTATTGACCGCGCCGTTGATTCCGCCCTGGGCGCAAACGGAATGCGACCGCTTCACCGGCACGACCGAAATCAGATCGACCTCGTGTCCAGCCTCAGCTATCTTCATCGCGGCAGCCAGCCCGGCCAGCCCGCCGCCGACGATCGCAAATTTTAAGCTTGTTGATGCCATACCTTAAGGACTTTCAGAATTTCTTTGGCGCTTCGATCTTGTTGTTAACTGCAGGACTTTCACACAAAGCGGCCGGCAGCAACCCGCATGGACGCACAAACGCGACAGCAGCGTTTGTACCTAAAAAGAACAGCCCAACCGCCAGGACGACGCTTCCGTAAAGCGCCATTCTTTGTGCCTTTTCGCCAATGACGATTCCCCAATCGACCGCAAATAACCAAAATCCGTAAGCCAAATGCCACGCCGTCGCGGCTATGCCTAAAACATAGAGGCCCATGATCCACGGAATCGAAAATTCGGCTGACACGATATTGAAAGACTGCCCCGCGTTCCCGGCGATCGGCGTCATATTAAGTCTGGGGACCAACCCGAACCTGAAGTTCAAAATATGAAAAAGCAGAAAGACGAACAGAAAAATACCGGTCGCCCGCTGCATGAAGTAAAACCAGTTCCGTCCGTAACCGTAAGTCAAAACATTCGACTTCGCTTCCGTCGAAATAATCACGCCGTATATGGAATGAAACAAAAGCGGCAAAAATATGCCAAAAATCTCTAAAAATAGAAGATACGGAATGTCGTGTATGTCCTGAACGGCCTTTTCAAACTGAGCCTCGCCGTTCATGGCCTTTGAATTCGTGAACATGTGTACGAAAAAAAAGGCCCCGAGCGGTACGATACCGGTTAGCTGGTGCAGCTTCCGCAAGAGAAAGGTCTTGCTGATCTTGATCGCCATCTTTTTAGCTTGTGCAGGATTAAGTAACTGATTTTATTAGAGATTTTAGAACCAAAACCCAATTTCCACAATCCTGCCTGCATCGATTACTATTGTAGGCTTTTCACCTTATAAGATAAAATTAATTCGTACATAGGCATTGTTTAGAAATACTGATATTTCTGATTTGTATGCACATCGAAACGTTAAAGGTATTTTGTGATTTGGTCGATCTGCAAAGCTTCTCGCTCGCGGCTGAACGGAATTTCATTACACAGTCCGCCGTCAGCCAGCAAATACGGACGCTTGAAGACAAATTCAAACGCCGCCTGCTTGAACGGGTTCGCGGCCGCCGTGAGGTCAGTCTGACGCCTGCAGGTGAGGTCTTTTATCGGGAGTGCAAAAACGTTTTGGCGGCCTACGATCAGCTCAACGAAAGCCTGCGCGGATTGGTCGGCAAGATCGGCGGCACTGTAAAGGTTGCGACCGTCTACAGCGTCGGCCTGCACGAGCTTCCAGCCAAGGTTGGCGAGTTTATGTCGAAGTTTCCGTCCGCGAAGATCGATCTCGAGTATTCACGCACTACAAAAGTCGTCCGTGATGTACTTAACGGCAGCGTCGAGCTCGGCGTGCTAGCCTTTCCCGAACCGCGCCGAGGCCTGACCGTCGTCCAAATGCCCGCCGATCGCCTTGTCCTCATCTGCCCGCCGGACCATAAATTTGCGAAACGATCGCAGGTAAAAACTAAAGAGCTGCACGGAATGGACTTCGTCTTATTCGAGCGCGATACACCTACCCGAAAAGCGACCGACAAGATCCTTAAAACCCACGGCGTCGAGGTAAAAAAGATCGCCGAATTCGACAACATCGAAACGATTAAACGTGCCGTCGAGGTCGGTTTCGGCCTCGCCATCCTGCCGCTCCCGTCGGTCATCGACGAAGAACGCACCGGTCACCTCGCTTTAATAAAGCTCGCCGAAAAAGAATGGACACGGCCCGTGGGCGTTATCTACAGAACAGACAGGAATCTCTCGCTTGCAGCAAAAAAATTTGTTCAGCTTTTGGAGCAAAACCCCTAAATTAGTCTCACTTAAATCTGCCCGCGAAGACGGAAAATGTGCTTTTTTTCCAAGTTCCCCGCAAAGTTTCGAGCACTTGCGTCAGCAAATTAGAAATAAAACTAAATAAACTGACGGAGCGTGAGGAGATATTCAAGCGGCTTTTATCCGCGTCAGGCTGGAGGTAGGCGTCATTGAATTGAGTGAGGTCCGAAGTGAGACTGCTAAACCGTCGGCCTCCATGTATTCCCTTCCCAAAAGTTTGCGGAATTTTTTATCCTTCACCTCGCCGTTTAGTTCCTTGAGGATGCCGCGGAAGAAGGCCGCGACTATTTCCGGAGCAAACTGTTTACCTGCATTTCGCTGAAGATCGTCGAAGACATCTGCGGCCGGGCGGCGGCGGCGGTAAGGGCGGTCGGTCGTCATTGCGTCGAACGAATCTGCCAGGTTTACGACCTTGGCTATGTAAGGAATCTGCCGGTCGTATAATCCGTCGGGATAACCGTGTCCGTCTAGGCGTTCGTGATGATATTTTGCGGCCAGCGGTACGTCGGTGTATGGATGATGGATCGGCGAAAGTATTTCAAAACCTACGGCAGGGTGTTTGTTCAGCTCGGCCGATTCTTTCGCGTTTATCCGATACGGAGCGTTAATTATCTTTCGCTCGACGGTCAGCTTACCGACATCGTGCAGGTATCCGGCGACAGCGGCACCTTCTATTTTGTCCGCGTCCCAGCCGAGTTCGTTCCCGATTATCTCTGAGTATTTTCCGACCCGCACCGAATGCCCCTCGGTGTACTTGTCTTTACAGTCGATCGCCGCTGCAAAGGCCTTTACCGTGTCAGCGTAGGTCATTTTCAGATCGTCGTAAAGCTTTCGGTTCTCATCCGAGCGGCGTTCGATCTCGGACAGCAGATTTCGCTGGGCGATCGCGCTGCCGATGTGACGGCCCATGGCACAGATCACTTCGCGGTCATAGTTTGTGTAGGGTTCGCCCGAAGCTTTCTCGCCCAGGAACAGGGCACCGACAGCCTCATCGCTTATAACTAGCGGTACGAAAAGCTCGAGCTTCGTATTTTCAAAAGTTCGGTCGTAAACCTGAAAGAACGGCAGCACGGATGCCTGCGAAATTTCGATCGGGTGCAGGCCGTTGGTCAAAAACTGTCGCTCGTCCTCATAACAAAGCTCCAGGCTGAGCGGGAAGAAATCTCCCAGACCGCGCACCGCCAGCATATTCAGCTCGTGCTCGAACCGCGAATATCGGGCAACACCGCCGCGCATTATGCCCAAGCTTCCGAGCACCAGATGCAGCGACGTCCGAATCGTCTCTTGAAAATTGCTCCGGCTTGCGACCTCGTGCCCAAGCTCGGCAAGCGCACCGAACGTGTGAACAAGCTTGTTCTTGTTCTCGACCAACTCTTTGAAGTTCGGATTTTTGAAATCTTCTATGCGCAACAGTTTCGTTTGCCCCAAGTCCCAAAGACTCAACTCCCAAGTTCCAAAGTCTCAAGCTCGGACGCCGATGTTCGATGACCTGAAACCTGGAAACCCGATCTAGGCCTCACTGCCCAACTATCTTTGCGTGGCGGCTAACCCCAAGCATATCAAAAAGCTCGGCGGTGTTTTCATTAACTTCGGAAAACACGACCTTTGCTCCGGCGTTTGCGGCGGAATCGATCACGCCCAGCAAAATACTCACGCCGATGCTGTTTACGATCTCAGTCCGCGAAAAATCCACTATCAGCTCGGTACAGCCTTCGTCCAACCGCTGCCTGCACTCGCGTTCTATCTTCTCGCCCGTCAACTTGTTCAAATAGTCGTCGGCATACACAACGGCAGTCTTAACTCCTGCCGGGCTGAGGCTCACGGCTTCAGTGTTCATAAATTGCTTTATCGTTTTTCTTTGCTTAAATTAGAATGCCAAAGCGGCGAAATTAAATTAAGTTTTTATCACAACCGTCGCGATAAAACAACATAAATCACATAACGTCGATTCTTGCGCCGCGTGTTCCGGCGCATGCGGCGCAAGGCGGCGCAAGAATCGCTGTTTTTTCGCGATTTTTGTTCCGTTCCGTGTGTAGCGGAACAAGCGGAACACGGCGGAACAAAAATCGGCGTTTTTGGCCAACCCCGTGCTCATTCGGACATTCCTCGATTTTCTCGCCCCAAATGGGACATTCCATACGGCACTAAACATGTTTAGCAGAAAGCGTCCCGTCGTTCCGCGTTTTCTTCGTCAACTTCAGAAATCCCGCAAACTTTCGGTCATTTTCAAAGAGCAGCCCTTTCGAGCGAAGATGAAAAGTATAGTCGATATTGCATCTATAGTAAAGAGTTTTATACACGCAACGCCAACTTATTGCTGCTCGTCGTCGAGAATGGTAGATTTTCAGTCGGATGGAAGCGTACTTTCTCAACTCATAAATCACCCGTTTACTCACTCCCGATGGACGATTTCTTTTACAACGCTGCCTATATCTTGATCATTTTGCAGATCCTGGCAAACGCTCTCTTCCTCATTTGGGCCAGTGTGGTCCTCGCGGTCCCTTCCCTTCGGAGTCGGGGTCTTGCCGACGGAAAGATCGTAGTCCTGAACGAAATCGCGTTCGCTATTTTTTCACTTCTTGTCGGGTTAATCCTATTGAAGTTCCTCCTGGACGGGACAGCCGCACCGTGGCTCCTGTTCGCGGGCAGCATACTGACCAGCGGCTTAAAAGAGGTAGTCGGTTACCTCTACCGCAAACGTGTTCCGGCACCGGAACTTCTCGAAACCAGAAACCGTTACCTTCCGAACACAACTGCTGAAGCGTTTTGCGAAGAGGCACAGCTTCTGGCTGAAAAGGAAAGTCAGCCCGAATCAACGGTCGACAATGACTCCAACGGAGCCCAGGGGCGGTAGACCCAGAAGTAATTTGAGCAAATATTTTAGCCGAAGACGTCCTTGAACAAAGGAGGATTGTCTTAATGTTAAAAAACTGCGCTCTGCTGGTCGTTATGATGTTTGCCGCAGTTTGCACGTCTGCCCAGTCGCTGAAGCCGGACGACCCGTATCCGCTGAAGGAAGGCGTTAACAGGGCCGTTTCCGACAGTTTGGTTGGAACGCATTATTGGTATTTTTATGCCGCTCCCGGAAACAGTCTGGTCACGGTTCGGTTGAAACAGGCGACCACGCTTTACGGAGCCGATATGAAAACCGCTTTAACCGTTACGCTGACCGACGCCAAAAGGACATGGCGTACGACAAAAATACTGACGGCGAATCCGCGCGGGTCCGAAGTAACTTTCGCCGCCAAAAATGTTGCGAAAGAGCAGACGATCATCGTTAGCGTCACGCCTCCGAACCAGAAACTTATCCGAATGGGCGGCGACTATGAGGTCGAGGTTACGGGGAATGTCATGTTCAACGGCGAAGCCAATATCGAAGACCCTGTAATTCGTACATATGATTCCAAGATGAACAACTACGGTACCGTCCGGTTTCTTAAAGACGGAACGATCGCTGCTTCAGATGGAACTCGCGGAACCTGGAAGGCGTTCGACCCAGACAGCCGAATCTACACCGTCGTAATCGGAGCTTTCACGCTTTCGGTCCAGTATCGTCCGGGCTACGGGCTCGTAAAACCCGGCGACCCGAACCTGATCGTTTTTCAGGAACTGCGGCACTAGCATCGGTCGCGCTAAACAGGGACTTCTTCCGGGTGGAGATATTTTGTCATAGAAATAGTCGTGCCGTCGTCGGTGTGGTGAACCTTTACCTCATCCATTAGTTTTTCGATAAGTTTCAGGCCCCAGCCGCGGCGGGTGGATGGATCGGTTTCGGCGTCGTCGGCCTCGGTTTTGCGGTCGGTCAGGCGGAGGCCGCGGTTGGAGATGGTGATCGTAATGCGGTCTTCTTCTACCCGGAATTTTTGCCGGATGCGGCGGTCCGGGCTAAGACTGTGTTCGGATGCGTTGATCGAGGCTTCGAGCAATG
>CADEEU010000128.1:0-1743 GCA_902826385.1 uncultured Acidobacteriota bacterium
GCCATGATGCGGACGGCAACAAGAAGAGTAAGCTGGCCTATTATTCGGGCCGCGGAAGCTTAGCCGGATGGCTGCGTGCGGTGGTTTCGCAGCTTGCCGTCGATCAGTTCAGAAAGCAATCGAAATTCGTCCAGATCGAAGAAAACCGCGAGTTTGAAAACCTTGCGAACGAGGCCTCGGAAAACTCGAACAATCACCACGTCGTTTCGCACGCCGACAGCCCGGAACAGCTTCTGGGCGATAAACAGGCAACGGGCGACGTTTCTGCCGCGTTAAAGGCCGCGATCGAATCGCTCGATGCCGAGGACAAGCTGGTATTAAAGCTCTATTATTTTGACGATCTAAAGTTGAAAGACATTGCGGCGACGTTCGGCTATCACGAGGCCACGGCCAGCCGAAAATTGGTCCGCATACAGTCCGAGATCAGAAAATCGGTCGAACGAGATCTGCGTCAACACCACGGCTGGACAGAAGCGGAAGTAAGGCGATACCTTGCGGAAACCGCGTCAAAATTGGGTTTAAGCATCGAAAAGCTGTTTGCGGCACTACTGGTTATGGCTGCAATGCAAGATTTTTTTAACTGAGGCGTTCTGTAAATGGGTTACAAAAGTGATAACTCTAGAAATTAGATGGAACTGGAATTCGACAATGAAATAGATGCTCTGCTGCGGCGGGAAACGCGCGGGCGAACGATCACCATCGGTGAGTTCGCCGGCGTGCATCTTGACGCGGATGAGATCGCGGCATTTGTCGAGAACGCAGTGCCCGAGCGCACGCGCAGCTCCTTTATGCAGCATTTTGCGGGGTGCGAGCCGTGCCGACGCACATTGTCGAACGCGATGACGCTGCGTAACGACGAAGCCGTCGAGAGTGTTGCCGCGCCCGAAATTGAAACGGCAGTACCCTGGTACAAGCGTTTGTTCCTGTTCCCTAATCTGGCTTACGCAATGGGCGGACTGGTCTTATTGTTCGCTGGATTTATCGGCTTATCGGTGCTGAACAGCAGTCGGCAAAGCGGGCAGTTCGAAGTGTCGAAGGCGGTGTCTAACGAGCCCGCCGCAGTTTCCGCACCGCAGACATCGTTCAACTCGAATGCTGCTTCGGCACCGGCTAATACGTCGACTAACGCGATGGCAAATGCCGCGAACACGACGGACGTTGCTACGACCGACGGTCCGGCGAAGGAGTTGTCAGAGGACAGAACAGACGACCGTGACCAACTTCAAAAAGGCCAGGCTTCGGTGGAACAGGACGAGGGCCGCCGTGAAACCAAGCCTGTCACAACGCAGCCGCCACCCGCGAAAGACAACGAGGTAGGCCTGTTCGGAGCCGATAAACGCCGGATGGAGCCTAAAGCAACGCCGGCTCCGGTGCAATTGCCCGCTGCTGAACGAAATAAAGAAGAAACACGTATGTCGGCCCCGGCAGGCCCGGCAAAAACGAAAGGCCCTTCCCGCAATGAGCAGCAGAACATGAACCAGGTGATGCGTGACCGATCGCCGAATGATTCCGCATTGAAAAAATCCGATAGAGCCGCGACCGGAGGTGCTGCAACTTCACGTTCAAGCACGGAAAGAAAGCAGGTCAGCGGCAAGACGTTCGAATTTCGCTCAGGTGCGTGGTATGACACGACGTATCGCGGTCAGGGAACGGTAAACGTCCGCCGAAGGACGGATAATTACAAAAAACTCGATTCCGGGCTTCCCGGTATTGCCGATAGCTTAATCGGTACGGTCGTCGCGG
>CADEEU010000128.1:1753-9203 GCA_902826385.1 uncultured Acidobacteriota bacterium
GTCAAAGGCCCTCAAACGCTAAGATAGACGCATGAAAGTATTTGCTCTTCTTTCGCTCGTTTTTCTGCTTTTTTGCATTTCCACATCTGCTCAGCCCGCGTGGCAAGCGGGGCTCGACAGCACGGTGCGTTTTTATCAAACGACAGATTTCGGCGTGATCCTGGCGGGCACCGAGCGCAGCCTTTATGCGTTGGATGGCCAGACCGGCCAGCGTTTATGGCGTCGCAACACGGGCCGCATCGATGAGACCGCAATCGCTCCCGTGCCGGACACGGACCTGATACTTGTCAGCCGCGACCTTGGCAGCAGATCGCGGGTCGAGGCGGTGGATGTGATATCGGGTGGACGTCTTTGGGAAAGCGATAAACTAAAAGGCGATGTTTTGCAGCTTGCGGCCGACCCGGCAAACGATCTGTTGGCGGTCGTTTTGGTCAAGGAACCGCACGGCAACGCCGGTGCCGAGTTCAAAAAGAAACCGATCGTACATGTCCTCAAGCTTTCTGACGGCGAAGAGCTGTGGAAACGCGAGCTGGACAGCGATATCGAGATGATGCCGGCGCGGTTCGGCGAGAATCTCGGTGAGGTCGCGTATACGCTGGACAATTATCGACCACCGCTGCTTTTGGACGGGCGGCTGTTTCTTTTTTACGAAGGAGCGACAAGTTACGACGCAAGAACGGGCAAAGAAAAAGAACGCGAGAAGTTCAAGATCAACGAAGACGGTTTGGCGTTGACCGAGGCCGACCCCGTTTTCGATGACTCCAGAATTTACATATCGGGCCGCGGTCGCATTCGTGCCGTCGACCGCCGCACCGGCAACGTCGAATGGAAGGCCGACGACATCGGCAATGCGGCCGAAATGGCGTTGATCGGCACGACGCTTTACGTGCGGACCGGCGGACAGTTTACGCGGCTGAAGGATGGCGAAACCGCATCGAAAGGGCCGTACGGCGTTTCGGCCATCGATACGAAAACCGGCAAGGTCCTGTGGCGTTACAAGGGAGCGGACAAAGGGCTGACGAATTTCGTTTTTGAGGACGCGGGCACGATTTTGATCGCCGACCGCGACGATCTGATCTCGATCGATTCTAAAACCGGTAAGGCCGAATCGAAATTCGAGCACAAAATAGAAAAAGCTCAATTCGTTCTTCTAAACGAAAGCGGCCAGGCGGTCGTGGGTGGGCGAGACACTATTGCGGCCTTCCGCGATCAACGCGAGATGTGGCGTGTCCGTCACAAGGCCCCTGATCGCGGTGCGTTCCGCATTATTGCCGGGATAGCCCTGCGTGCAACGGCACTCTATTTCAGGTACGGCGGATTGGCGACATCTGCGATCGGTTTTGCCCGAACGGGGTTGAATTTGGCGAGTGCCGCAAATTCTTTTCGCTGGTCCGGCCTGAGATCGCGGTTCGGGTCGCTGGACCTGACGACGCTGGCCAGCAATTCGGCCCGGAATTATGTGAGCGGCCGCATTTACTCTTACGGATCGCTGGCCCGGACGCCGGGACTGCTCAATCGCGTTGGCACCGGGCTGCAAGTTATAACGCCGGACGCTCTTCGCGGGCGAGTAATCGGCGGCGTTACCGACCGAGTCACGCCCTCGCGTGCGGATGTTCAGGAAAGCATTTTCGACCGGCTCGACCCGACACGGCGGCTCGACCAGCTTTCGAATTACCTTTTGCGTCGCAAACGCCTGGCCGAGCTTCGCGGCAACTACATGTACTTTTATACCGATTTGCCGCGACCGTTCGGCCGCAAGGGTTTGGCCGGTGTCAACATTCACAACGGCCGCGATGGAAGATACATTCTCGCGGCCGACCCGGATGCTCAATTCGTGACGGACGAGGTTTCGGGCCTTCTCTATTCGGCGGACGGAAATAAGCTTCAGGCTTTCGACATAATTAACCAATGATCGACGTATTTCAACAGTCACGCGAAGTCCCAAGCCGTCTCATTTTTTCTCACCAAATGAGACGGGTTAAGTATCATCTTTGCAACGTTTAGGCCCGATTTTGTCTCACCGACACCGGAACAATACAAAATCTCGCGAAATGAGACAAAATCCGCTTTAAATATTGCACTGAATCAAGTTATAGCCCGCGTTGCTTAATCGCTGACATTTATCCCCGACATCACTTTGCAAACCAACTTTTCAAACATCAAAAGTCCGGCCAAATCGCTGCGAGGCCCATCATCGCGCGCGTTGCGTCAATTGCCAATAATTTTACGTACGCAACGCCAGCGGACGAAAAAAAGGAGGCCATCCTTTTTCGGATAGCCTCCTGATTAATGCCGAAGGTCGCGTTACCGCGAGTTCGGGCGGTCTTCTTAGAATATTGGCAGCCGATAGACAAGGCTTAACAGGCCGTCGATTCCGTTTACACTTTGCTTCGGCATCCAGATCGAAACATCAGGAACGGTTCCTGATGCCGGTCTGGCGGCCGTGCACTGTGCACGGATATCGATCACGCTTCTTCTGGAAGATGCCCGAAGCGTAAAGTCGGCGGCTAGTGACGAGTTTGGCCGCGTGAACGTTGCCGTCACCGGACCTGTAGTGCCCGGTGTAAACGCGGGTACCGTCACGTTCGCGTTCGTCGCACTGACGACGCTGTAGCCGAACAGTCCGACACCGGAATCGACCGGGTCGACCGTCACTGTGCCGTTTCCAGCCGTTACCGACGTAAACGCCGCCGAACTGCCGGGGAATACGTCCGTAACCGTCAGCGTCGGCGTACACGTTCCGCCTACAGGAGGCGTCGGTGTTGCCGTCGGTGTCGGTGTTACCGTTGGCGTTGGTGTCGGCTGAGGTCCGCCCGCACACTGTGCACGGATCAGCACTGCCTCGCGTCGGGCCGAAGCTCTCAGCGTAAAGTCGACTGCCTGTCCCGGATTCGGGATCGTGAACGTCGCCGTTACCGGGCTTGTCGTGCCTGGTGTAAAGGCAGGTATCGTCACGTTTGCGTTTGTCGCACTGACCACCGTGTAGCCCTGCAGACCGATGCTCGAAGCGGCCATATCGACCGTTACCGCATTCGGGCCGGCAGTGATCGCTTCAAATGCTCCGAGGCTGCCCGGGAATACTTCCGTAACCGTCAACGTCGGCGTACAAACACCCGGATTAGGTGTCGGCGTTGCCGTCGGGGTTGCCGTCGGGGTTGGCGTTGGTGTTGGCGTAGCCGTTGGCGTCGGTGTTGCCGTAGGCGTTGGTGTGGCCGTTGGCGTCGGTGTAGCCGTTGGCGTCGGAGTTGCCGTCGGTGTCGGAGTAGCCGTCGGTGTTGGTGTCGCCGTCGGTGTTGGTGTCGCCGTAGGTGTCGGGGTCGGCGTTGGGCCGCCTCCGCAGGCTCCGGTGCCTGGCGAGCATACACCCGCTGGTCTTGCTGCATTGAGCTGCAGGCCAGCCGTCAAGCTTGCTGTGTTGAATGAAAACTGGGTAAATTGCGTTCCAGAATTCATTCTTTGAACACCAACCGTCGCACTGGCACCACCCGCGTTGGGTGCGATTCCTACCGTGTTGTAGACATAACGGAAGGTGTCGGTTCCCTCGGTCAACACGATCGCAAAATTGGTCGTGATAGGTCCGTTGGCAGCTTCGTCAAAATGCTGGGCTCTCCATTCAACTACGAGTTGGCGATTCGGCGCGGTGCCTATTGTGTTGGTGAAGATACCGCCGCCGGTTACATCCGCCGCGTCCATATCCAGATCATCCCAATACGCAAACAACGATGGGCCTGTTCCGAATGTCGTTCCGGGAAGCACCGTGTTGGTAACCGTAGTTGCCGAAGCTCCATTGGCCGTTAACACGCCGTTTGTGGAAGCGCTCAACGACGTGACAGGTACGTTGTACAGGGTCGACGTCCAACCCGCCGGCAGAGGAATTGAAACGACAAAGTCGTCGTCATCCGAGAGCGGCACAAAGGTTCCGCCAGCCGGAATCGTGCCGGTTACGTTTGTAAAGTTGTAGTTCAATCCCTGATTTCCTACCGGAAGCGTATAGTTAGCAACCTGCGGTGAACCGCCGCCGCTGCCTGCGAACGTTATAGTCAAAGTAAGGTTGACGTTCGAGAAACAGGCAACCGTGTTGTCGAGGAATACCTGATAAGGCGTGGTGTTCACGGCATTGCCGCCCGCTGGAATATTCGGATAGGCCGAATTCGGCTGCGGGATGGTCACGCCCGGCGTTGTTGTCGACAGAACTGCCGAGACGCCGGTAGCCGTTGTGCCGCCGTTGTTTATCAGCGGGATATTGATCGAGTTGCATTCGTTCGGCTCCAACAGAGCGTTGCCCGTCGTTATGACGGGCGTACCGCCTGAAACTGTCGCTGAATCGAACGCCTCGGTCACGCGTACCGGGCTGGTGGTCGATTGAATGCTCGCGCTGAATCCCATTCCACGCAGGCGGAAACCTTCGCGAACATCAGTTACGGCGTCGGCCGAACCAACCGGCAAAGCGGCTGCCGCGGCGATGATCGCGTCGCGTTCCTGAAGGAAGCTAGGGGCCAACGGAGCGAGCTTCATTCCGTCAGTGACGACCTGCAGCGTTCGGTTGTTTCCTACGGCAAAGCCAAGGCGTTGAATCATCTGGGCTCGGACTTCCCAAAGAGCACTGCTCCAAACCTCGCCCGCGGCGTGAACCTGGTCGGGGACGGTTGAAATGTGCGGGCCCGACATCGCCGCGAAAGCTCCGTCGGCAATATTTGCATCAAGCGAATCTATGTCGGCAAACGTCAGCGGGTTATGCGGACGGTTGCTCGGTCCGCCGGTGAAAGCGATCACTGCTTTCGGAAAGCGGCGGATACCGTAGTAATAGTTACGCGTTCCGATCGCGCCGAAGCCGTTCAGCAACACGTAACCGCCGGTCGTATATACACCGTTGATCGGGTCGGTCGGTTCTGAGAGAAGTGAATGAGCATAAAAATCGCTCCATCCCTCGCCCATCGCTCCCGACATCTGCGAACCGAGGCCGCTGCCGTTTCCGTGCAGACGGTTCGATGTGCCGTGTGTTGCCTCGTGAATAACGATGTCGATGTCGGTCGTTCCGTCTCTGTTTGGCGTGGTGCCGGTGAACAGGAACATCTGCATACGTCCGCGGCCGCCATCGGCCGGGGTTGCGAAGTTGGCGTTATTAGTTCCGGCGGAATCCTGGCCTTCGGACGATATACGGTCTGCGCCGAGACCGCCGCGGCCAAAGTTATCCTGCTGGAAGTTGCGGGCCTGCTCGGTGAAACCCAATTGATAAAGAACGTCGTGATAACGGTTCATCACGTAGAACATTTGAATAACGGCACCGCGCTGGGCCTGGGCCGTCAACGGATCGTCACCGGGAGCAGGGCTGCCAGGCGCCGGGTTCCATGTCGAGGAAAATACGCGGCATCCGGCACCGGGGCAAGCCGTGTCGCCGGGCAACGGAGCATCAACGCCGTTTGGAGCGACGCGGTCGAGACCGGCCTCGTTATTGTTACCGTCGGTAAAGTTAGCACCATCGGTAATCCAGCCGTTGTTGTTGAACGACAGCGGGCCTTCGTTTCCGATAAGTGTTCGGTTGCTGCGCGAGATCAGGGCTCCCTGCGTACCAAGACCCGGATCGATCGGCCCAGGAGTAAGCGGGGCCGGACTGTCCGCCGAATCGATAGGTGCATTGGTGTTGCCGTAAATCTGATATGTCGCCGACTGGGTCTGATCGTTAGTGATGTTCTTACGCCAAAGCATCGTGCCGTCACGGGCGTCGACGATCACGTAATACGCATCGACCGGCTGCCAAATCAGGACGCGCCAAGCGGGAACCGCTACGCCGGGCTCAGTCGGAAAGTACATTTTCTCGGCTGTCGTGGCCCAATCGCCCGTGCCGAAAACGACCGTATTTTCCCTGGACTCTTTTGCGTTACGCTGAGCTTCGCCCGCCTTGAACTGATGATCAATGTGTCCTGCCGCCGCGTTCACGGCAGCCTGCGGATCGCCGAAATCGTTCGAAACCTGAGCATAGTCCAGGCCGGGGGCAAGGTTATTGATAACGCGAATGATTCGGCCATCCTGCGTAAAGCCGGCTTTTACTTCGCCGCGAAACACCGGAATGCCGTTGATCTCCTGCTCGAGATGAGCGTACGAGATTTCGCCGTTCGGATTTGTGTAATCGGCCGTTACTTTGAGAGTTGTTGCCTGTGTATCGGTGACGCCGATGAGCCGATTATTCTCGCGGATGAAGTTTCGCAGAATTTCCGACTTCTTCAGGCCTGACGGCTCGGAAAGAAATTCCACTCTTTCCTGCCAGACGTCCGGTGTTATGACCTCTGGGACGCGAATGTCTTCGTTGTACTCGATCTTTGCGTGCGGAATGCGAGATTTGAGCTCGGACTCGCCGCGGGCAAATTCGTCGCGAACGTCTGCAACCATCGAAGCACTCTTGCGCTGCGACGTGCGGGCGGCCACGAAATAATCCATCGCCTCTTCCTTCTTTTCATTTTCCTTGTTGCGAATGTCAAAGTAAGGAAACTCTGGCTCGGCGAATCTCGAAGCGTTGCGGTCCAACCTTTGGCCGGAAACGGTATCGCCGAAGTTGAATGGCAGGATCGCTACCGCGGTGATCGCGGTAAGCACAAACAGACAAAACAGAAGACTGCGATGAGTCTCCACCTTTGTACGCAAAAGGCAGATGAACGACGTGCAATACCCTTTTGGCATCGACATTTCCTCCAAGCTCTCGCCTCAAGGGACCTCTATCGGGCACGATTGAAAGCGGGCATCTAAATTTTTGAATTCTTATAAGTCAGGGAACTTTAGCCCAAAGAAACCAATTTTGTTTGTATTGAAGGTTACAATTCCCGGATTTGCGGTATTTAAGTTATCCCACAGATTCACATTTAAGACAACCTGGAAAGGTGCCAATGCTGCGAGTTGTCCAAAAAAATGGACTTTGTATCGGCGGGATTTAAAGGTTCGCGGCAAAAAGAAAGGCCACTTGCAATTGCAAGCAGCCTTTCTTTCATCTATGCCGGTATTGAGGGCCAGTTAACGCCCACTTCCGGGCTAGTTTTCCTGTCTTGCGTTTGACGGCATCAGTGCGTAGTACGCGAGGCTGATCAGCCCATCGATTCCGCCAACCGTTTGCTTAGGCATCCAGATCGAAACGTCCGGCATTTTCAAGTTTGCCGATTCCGGTCTGGCGGCCGAGCATTGTGCACGGATATCGATCACAGCTCTTCGCGAGTACGCCCGCAGCGTGAAGTCTACCGGTTGGGCAGCATTCGGCCGCGTGAACGTCGCGGTTACCGGACTTGTTGTGCCCGGAGTAAATGCGGGTACTGTCACGTTCGCGTTCGTCGCACTTGTCGTTCCGAGAGCCTGGAGACCGACGCCGGAATCGACCGGGTCGACCGTAACGCTGCCAGCACCGGCGGTGATCGACGTAAACGCCGCCGAACTGCCGGGGAATACGTCCGTAACCGTCAGCGTCGGC
>CADEEU010000129.1 GCA_902826385.1 uncultured Acidobacteriota bacterium
TAGTAGGGAAATCGGAACACTGACCACGGCGAAGATCACCATAAGCTGTGCAGCGATGTCGCTTATGGGTGCTAAAAGCCTGTAAAGAACGAACGGCAGTAGAAGAAAGGCCAGATAACATATAACGCTACTGAGAATACCCAGTCTAAAGAGCCCGGCGGAGTCCTCAATCTTGCGAAAGGTTTGTGCTTCATCACCCGCAACGATCAGTTGGGACGGCACGTATGCCAGGCTAAAGATACCGGTCATTACTACGACCAGGTAAAGAGCTCCCGCGAGACGGGCCGTTTGCTTATTCGTATTCACGCTAAAAGTTTTCGCATAAAAAATCGTCTACTAAATATGTCATTAAGACTGCCTCTCCCAACGCCACGCGTGCCAGACAATCAGCGAAGTAAGGAGCACCTCAACAGCGGCGAGAAATGTGTAGAACATCTTCCACTCACTGATGGTTGTCGCTCCGATCAGTAACATTATTGCGGTGAACAAGACTCCAAGACAGAGATTTAGCGAACGATTCAGCGGAGCTTTCAGGGCGAGCGACATGAAGATCATCAATGAAGGCAACGTCATCAGTACTGCAAAAGCAACCAGGCCCCATGGCGTAGTTGCACCGATGCCTGACTGGCCGTTCATAAGATTTTGCAGACGGGTAGGCAAGAAGAAAGAGAAAATATCGCCGTAAACATAGCAAAACATTACTGAGGTCCAAAGGCCTGCCAATTTCAGTTTTATATTGATCGTGAATTCCTGCAGATCAGTTCGCGAATTGTCCATCTTATTCGTGCTTTGAGCGGAGACAAAAAACCGTACGCGAAGGTTATTAGAAAAGTTCACGAAAATGAAAAAACATCGATGGAGTCCTGGTAAGGGTGAGAGTGTCGACTGGAAGCCGTAGTAATCGCTGGTGTTCACCTTCAAAAATACAGGTAGATTGCTGTTGGGATAGAACCACACATAGGTTCGATCCATTTGCGCAAACCATCCCGCGTTCTGAAGGATCGTACAAAGCTTTTCAATCTCGGCGGCGACGCGATAACGAGACACATACACCTCATTCTAGTGCAAGACATAATAGGCGGCAGACATCGCGCGAAAGCTGTAAAGGGTCACCCGCTATGTCTGAACTATTACCAGAAGAGCTCGAGAACGCGCTCCCGAAGATTAGAGACCAGGAGGGGAGCAAGGATCCGACCGTCTATGTCGTATATCAATTTCCATTGAGCGGATGGATTTGGTTTGTGACAGAAGGCGATGCATATATAGACGATTTTTGCTTCTTTGGTTATGTTGTCGGGCTTGAGAGCGAATGGGGATATTTCTGTCTCAGTGAACTGGAATCCGTTGATATAAACGGGATCAAAGTTTGTCGCGACGAGGCTCACGTCCAGAGGCCATTATCCGAGTGTCTTCAGCAATACGGAATCGTTGAAAATTAAGTGGTGGACAGGATGCGAATGGAAACTCAAACATCTGCCGGAGTTGCCGGCACGCAGGTATTGCCATCCTTAGCATCTTCGGTGCTCCGAAACGTGTTCGGTGGCGCTCAGATGGAGGTCAAATCCACAGAAGCAATCTCACCATATTCTTCGGTAGAAGTTCCATCTGAAATTGCTCAGCAAGTTCTAACCCGCCTGGAAACCAGGATGGAGCGAGCTGCGACGGAACTGGGTATCAGTGCCGGAGAGGTTGAATCTCTTCCCTTTGATCTGTCGACGCTGGAAAGTGAAGGTATCTTCATGAATGTCGATTGTCGAGGGTTCGGTAGCCTTGTTCGGCAACTGGAATGGAAAACTCTCGGCGTTCAACTACCTGAGAACGCGGCTGTTAGAGTAAGTCCGCCGCGGGCAGGACTGCTACCTGATGTCTATCGGAATCGCCTGATGCGAGGCGCGGCCCAGGCTCATAACGCCCTCAACAAATTCGGCTTCAGATTCACGCTTTGCGAAACCGTCTGGGGCACAAGCGAATACAAGTGGATTCCTTGGACCGCATTCGAATCATTCGAGAAAACATACCTTCAAGCCTGCGAAACGCTCGCCGCTGCAAAGAGTGAGGTTCTTTCTAAGTACGACGAGATCCTCACAATTCTTCAGGACAGTTTCTATCAGCTTGCGAGAGATTCTGCCGACAGATTCGAGGCCACGAGCGACGAAGCCTTTGATCGAGAGGAGTTCGTCAATGCGGTCGCGGCACAAGCCATCGGGATGGTGCCGACGCGCGAGATGATCCGCGATGGCCTCGTCATCACAATGAAGCCGAAGGTGATCATTCTGGGGTCGGAGATGATCGCCGAGCGAAACCTAGCGAAATCGTTTGCACTCGAAACGAGCCGTATCAATTCTGAGCAGACGAAGATCGATCTTGAGATCGACGCAAAACGCCGTATCGAAGAAATCAAGGTCGACGAGGTTACTGCTGAAACCCGACGAGAACGAGAGGTAAAAGAGCGAATCCGTGAGATGAAGATCGAGGCCGCCCAGCGTGAAGCCGAAGAGGCCGTTTCTCCGATAAAGGAAGGCTTCGCACAGATAACCGCAAAGATCTTCGACTCGGCTTCGGAAATGGCAGAACGAATGAAGGATGCGGAGTTTGTGTCGGGTTCATTGGCTAAACGAGCACGTCAGATGTGCGAATGGTACCAGTTGATGAACTTCACGGGCGACACATCTCTTGAAAACGTACTCGAACAATTGCAGACTGCCGCCGGCCGGGAGGCAAAGCAGCGTTCGCCGGAAGAGATGCGAACCGCTCTAAGCGATCTTCTGAGAATGACATCAGTCCATTCGAAGAAATTGCTCGATGAAGACCGGCTAACAGCGCTTGAACTCTAGATCGACGACATTCGAGGTCTCAAAAAATGGCAAACTTCGACCTGAGCAAATACATTCCGGTTCATGCACGCATAGCGGAGTTCTATGAAAAGTATCCTGACGGCCGGATCGTTACCGAGATCATAAGGCTTAACGAAGACAGCGGTTTCGTTTGTATCAAGGCCGGAGCGTATCGGAACCGAGATGACGCCGAACCCAGTTCTACCGGCCATGCCTTCGAGATCCGCGGCCAGGGGTATGTGAATACCACATCTTTTATCGAAAACGGCGAAACAAGTGCTGTCGGCAGGGCTTTAGCAAATCTAGGGTTCAAGATCGACAACGGCATCGCATCAAGAGAAGAAATGCAGAAGGTCGAGAGAATGACCGAGGCAGCTAAACCGACCGGCAACAATGGACGAAATGGCCATAACGGGCGTCTTGTCACACAATCCGTTTCTTAAACACTTCCAGTAAACAAACAATGTCTGAAATAGAAACCGGTGGCGACAGCATCCGGAAGTTCCTGCATGAGCTCGATATTAGGATCAGAGCCCGGTACCCGCTCATCGCCATCAATACCTACGAAGAAGATCGCGTGAGACAGGCGTTAGTCGATCTCGTCTTTCAGGATAGGCATAAAGAAAAGCCTCTCTATTTCTGGAGCCGCCCAAGCGGCCTTCAGAAGGTGTCTGATCCAAAAGAGGGACTACTAAGCTCGCCTCAAACGATCGGCGATACCGAAGATCCCGAAAGCCTTCTTGGTTTTATTAGCGAGCAGAAGACAGGTATTTTCCTGCTTTGTGACTATGCTCCTTATATCTCACCGTACGGGCAGGAAGATCCTTTGCTGGTTCGACGACTTCGTGAGATCGCCTGGAAGCTGAAATCGACGAAGGCCACGGTTCTGTTCGTGGGCCCGAACTTTCCCGAACTAAAAACACTGGAGAAGGAAGTAACGCAGATAGAACTCGACCTTCCTAGGGAGTCCGAGATCGAAGACTCGATCGAACTACAGTTTGAGAACCTGCGTTCCAATGGTCTCGACATTAGCCTTACCAAAGAAACCCAGGATGCACTGCAGCAGTCTCTCCTTGGTCTGACGGCAGTCGAGATCAGCAACGTGGTTGCGAAAGCGGTCATCAGTTGCAACGGTCTAAATCAGGACTCGATCAATGTCATTCTTGAAGAAAAGAAGAATGTCATACGCGGTAGCGGCTCTTTGACCTATGTTCATCCCGAACCGGCAAGCAACCTCGGAGGTTACCAGTCGCTGCGGGCCATCCTCGAACGGGCAGCCTACACTTTCAGTCCGAGAGCGAAGGCCCGTCACGTCGAACCCTGCAAAGGCATACTCCTTGTCGGTCTTCCCGGATGCGGGAAGGATCTCTGTAAACGAGTTGCGTCAAGCATCACGAATCGTGCACTGCTTGATCTGGACTTCGGTTCGATCATGGGTGAGGGCGGAGGCGTCATCGGTTCGTCGGCAATGTCGATAAAGCGGGCCTTGTCGATCGCCGGAACGATCAAGGGAATTCTCGGTATCAGTGAATTCGAAAAAGCAGTCTCAGGAATGAAGTCATCCAACAAGACGGACGGTGGTGAGACAGCACGCACCATCTCCTATCTTCTCAACTGGATGCAGGACAACCAGGATGTACTTGTGTTCGCTACCGCCAATGACGTACGCGAACTCGAATCCGAGCAGTTCAGGATCGGGCGCTTCTCATATATACACTTCGTCGATCTTCCCGAAACAGAGGACCGCAAGGAGATATTCCGGGTTCATCTGACGAAAAGAGCACTCGATGCTGAACACTTCGATCTTGAGAAGCTAGTAGAAAAGAGCAAGGACTTCTCAGGTGCTGAAATAGAAGGTGCAGTAAAAGACGGAGTCCTTGAAGCCTTTATCGATGGTGATCGACAGGCCGAAACCCGCGACATTATTAAAGCCGCCGAGAACATCACGCCTACAGCACAAATGATGAGCGAGAAGATCGAAGAGATTCGCAAGTGGGCACGGAACAATATCAAGGGTGCAGGTTCACGAAACGAGAATACCGGCCTTGGCGGAAGTCGCACAGATCGGATCTATGAACTCTAACTACGGAGAATTTCAATGAGCAAATATATGACTTTCGAATCCCAGTCATTCCCGAATCGCGAATTGCTTATCGATGCCCTTGTGGAATGCGGCTTCGCATCGCCTACTCAGGGAACCGATATTCCTCTTGAAGGCTGGGACAAAAGAAACCCTCGGACTGCCGACATAGTGATCCGGCGTGGAGATGTGAACGGCCAATCACTACTAGGTGATTTCGGGTTCCAAAAAACCGCAAAAGGCTATGTTGCCATTATCGATGATTTGGATCTTGCCTACCGTCTTGGGAAGGATTTCGTGATCAGACTTCAGAACAGCTATCACGAAGCAGCGGCCCGAAAGATGGCCAAGAAACTCGGAGGCACTCTCATCAAAGAGCGGGTTGGAAAGACGATCAAGATCAGAGTGAAATTCTGACATTAAGGAGAGAATATGCCTGAAATCGAATTCACCATCGACACCGAAACCGGGAAGTGCGAAACGCAGATCAACGGCATCCAGGGGTCGGCATGCGAGAAGACCGCACAACAGCTTAGACAGGTACTCGGCGCACCCACAACCGATCGGAAAACAGCCGAATTTCATATCAAGTCCCAGACAAGACGGCGCGTGGGATCAAATGAATAAGGAACTCGTCTTTGTGATGGAACCCGATGTCGGGCGTGTCACCGTCGAGATCTCGCGGGCGCCCGCACGAGCTGTCGATGAGCTTGCGAGTGATCTTGGGACGCGAGTGAACATAAACTGTGCTAAGCCAGCCGAAACTCTGGGAAGAACCCTGCCAATTTTCCCGGCTCAGGTTAAGTCGCCCAAGCAAAATGAAGCAGATGATTCGTCTCTTTGGCTTTACCGTCTCTACCATCACTCGACGGTTGACGGCCCTGGACGACGGAGTGTTGTTCAAGTCAGCGGCTGTTCGATTCGCTGTCACGGCTGCTTTGTTCCTCAGACTCACGAACGTGAAAACGGAAGCGTAGTTTCTATCGCTTCAATCGTCAATGAGATTGTCGCAAACCGGACCACACATGACGGCGTGACTATCCTCGGCGGCGAGCCATTCGATCAACCAGGTCCTGTCGCTGAGCTGGTTTCCCGATTGAAAGATCATAAGCTCGACATAACGATCTATTCGGGTTACAAGCTCGAGACTTTGATCGCGAGAATGGATTCGCGTACGGACTATATCCTTACCCACATCGACATTCTCATTGACGGACCCTTCCTTTATAAGGACGCCAGCAGAGCAGGCGAATACCGAGGATCAAGAAACCAGAGAGTCATTGGACTTACAGGAGCTAACGATAATCCTAGGTGAGTAATTCACCTGACTTCGATCTTAGTAATCATTGCAGTTCAGATCGAGGACAATTCCAGGCGCAGATTCTGCTGAATCTGCGTTTTCCACGACTGGGTAACACTTGCCATGTCGGCAAACTCCGGCCATTTTTCTACCGCGTTTCGAACCTCGGTGATAATCGATTCAGCGCGCCCGCGTTTAAGCGAAGCTGTTTTTGCGCAGGCCTTGAAATCGTCGATGGAAAATCCGTCCCGTTTACCATTCATGGTCATCTGATGACTCGAAGTCCATGGTCCGGACGGGTTGAAACTATACGCAAGGTCAAAAGCGGGAGCAAGAGACCACCTGCCCTCCTTATCCATTAAAAAGGCGATATTCTTGACATGATCGTCCTGATTTCTGGCAAGGATATTGAAGGTCATGCGACGAAACATCTCCTCGATCGCGGAGGTTGGGAGTCCAAGCCGTCGCATTATCATTATGGCCTGCTCATACCCATAGGCTCCGGCATTGTTAAAGTCAAAATGTGCCAGGCCGCCCAATGACAGCATGTGGAACTTTTCGCCGGAATCAAGTCTGTCGAATCTCTTTGTCATGAAGTGTCGTCTGCCATTCTCTTCCAGCAAGCGGCACTCGGTCATTCTTATTCCTGCCTCACTGGCCATCAGATAATAGGCATACTCTATAGCTCCGTAGCCTTGTGGATCGGCAAGCTCTTTATCTCTGTTTCCGGTGATGCCGTCGAATTTCAGGAGCCAGTACTCAAAACCCTCGCCTGCATTTCCTTGTCCGGATCTTACCTCGTTCGTTTCTCGATTCCACGCGATCACGGCTTTTGCCCGTGCACCGCCCGCCGAAGTTCCCACACGAAGGATCTCTCTGAGCGAGTCTGGATCGTCAAAGGTTGTTTCTAGATCGCTACGCTGGTTCAGGACCGCAGAGGCCAGTTTTACAAGAGCGTCAACCTGAATTTTTTGTGAGGCCTTTTCCCTTGGCCCCATGCTCGGGACGAATTCCAAAGCTCCCATGCCGCGCGAACCCGTATAGCAAAGCCGTTCCACCGCATTAAATGTCTCAGGGGACCGGCCTTGCGTAGCGAGCCAGGTATCAATGAGGGCATTGCCGAATTTATCCGGGAGGGAATCTGCAAGCAATCCCGGCAAGCCGTGAAAGGCGAGACGCGGGAGTTCAGGGAAGATGTATACGGACCTGTTCAACGGCATCACAATCGGCGAAACTCCAATCCCGCTGGACACGAATTCCGGAGCATACTCGAAAGCGGCCACATCGCTGCCATCCTCAAGCGAAACAGCCCCGATCGTGCGGCCCCAAAGTTTTACCTCAGCGAGCGTTGTCATGACTCATCTCCCCACTTCCATTTCGTTCCGGTCGCAGATCGCTGTTGTCCTTTTGAAGAGGCACGTCGCCTCTTTTTTCCCTGAAGCTTGAGTTGCGCTATTGGACTGGGAGCTGATGCCGGAAAAAGTAATTCCAAACGTTGCTGCAGGCCTAATGAGCGCATGAGGCGAATTAGGTTTGTAATTTGTACCGATTCGCCCGCCTCCAGCCTTTCGATAGTTCGCTTTGAGACGCCCGCCTGTTCTGCAAGATCCGCCTGAGTAAGATTCTGATTCAATCGGATGGCTGAAATACGTTCGCCAATTTCCTTTAGTATTGCCTGATCGGTATTAGTTTCATCGATCTTCATAATGCGTCAAGTATGGCGAATACTAACGATAATGTCAAGCTATTCGCCAAAAATGGCGAATTGTATCAAGAGGATAAAAGCCTCATATGTCGGAGCGAATTAGGCTTTTCTCCTATCTTGTAAAGGGCGTATTTCATAAACACGGCGGCCTTGGTAGGACGAATGCTCAGTTATCAATGTCTAAGCCCATCGTCTATGTACGGTGTTTGAAAACAGACAGGACTGTTTCTTTTTATACATCGGAACGCGATCAGTTTAGCCAACAACCTCAGTGAAAGCCCTTAAAATCAAAAACTTCGACTGGAACGAGTGTTGCAAACCATTCATGGTGTATGCGTGCGCAAATTGCAAGATTGTCCTGTCTTATAACAACCTTCGGCATTATTTCGTCGATTTTCCTGATGCCTATTGCTGCCCTTGCTCATGGCGGCGAGGATCATGGTGACCAGAAACCAAAAACAACGGCGAATGCAAAGGGTATTATTTCCCATTCAAGCCGGCTCGGCGAACTTGAGCTGATGGTAAAACATCCGGCTATGGAACCGGACAAGCCCACCACGGGATTACTATTCATAACCAAATTTGAGACAAACGAACCCTTCAAACTTGTCGAGGCGAAGGTTGAGGTCCAATCAGCTGGCGGCTCGATCTTTACCGCGACAGTAGAGACCGCCGAACAGCCGGGAACTTACAATGTTACTTTCCCGGCAATGCCTACGGGCGTTTACACGATGCGGGCGAACGTCTCGCATGATGGAGAGACCGACACCGCTACTTTTTCGGGGGTAGATGTAAAGTCACCCGCCACCGCCGAAGGAGCAAGTTCCTGGTTTTCAGGAACGTTGATCGGAGTCGTTTTTTTAGTAGTCATACTTCTGCTTATCGGGCTTATGTATTTTGTGTGGCGGTTCGCCGCCGGCCCTGGAGTTAATGAGGAAGCACTTTCAGCGTGAGAACCGCGGGATCGTCTTTTACCAATAACTCAATGGGTAAACAGGTCAATTTAAAGATCAAGCATAAGTTGTTGGCGATACTCGGCTTCGCGGCCGTAGTTTTTGGTACCTCCGCATCCTCACGAGCGCAGCAAATTACTTCCTCGCCCGCTCCAACGCCCACATCACTTCAATATATCGGTCAGGATGGGTTGAGCGTTGAGCGTTTGGTGGAAAGCGCTGGCAGCAGACGTGCGGACCTACTTGCTGCTCGCCAACGATTAGTGATCGCCCAAGGACGTTTGCTTCAA
>CADEEU010000130.1 GCA_902826385.1 uncultured Acidobacteriota bacterium
TACGCCCCCACAGTTTGACCTCAGCCAGCGTTGTCATGACTCATCCCCCCAACTCCAGCCCGTCCCCTTCGCACTTCGTGATTCCTTGGAGGAAGCTCGTCGTCGCTTCTTTCCTTGAAGTTTTAGTTGAGCTATTGGGCTTGCTACAGGTTCCGGGAAGAGAACTTCTAATCGTTGCTGTAAGCCTAATGAGCGCAGGAGCCGAATTAGGCTTGTAACTTGTACCGATTCGCCTGCCTCTAGCCGTTCAACGGTTCGCTTTGAGACTCCTGATTTCTCCGCAAGGTTTGCTTGGGTGAGGTTTTGATTCAATCGAGCCATCGCAACACGTTCTCCGATTTCTTTAAGTATCGCTTGATCGGTAGTATGTGCGTCGAATCTCATAATGCGTCAAGTATGGCGAATAATTATATGAATGTCAATGTATGTCGGCAAATATGGCGAGTAAAATATTGTTATGTCTGGGGGTGTTATATCGTCACTAATAATGAGTTAGGAGAGAATTTGAGAACAGTTCGCCAATTTCGGCGAAGTGTAGCAAGGGCTCAGCTATCTTTTTTTGACTGGGTTCTGTGGAAAGACGGATAGCCGAACGGAAGTGCCTTAGCTTCGGTGGTCATGGCACGATGACCTCCAGATGTTTGGCCAGTACAGATTCAAGCTCAAGTTCTTTTGCTGCTTTTGCAAGCTTTGCCTCCGTAGTTTTTCTCGTTGCGAGAGCTTCTATGGCGGCCTTGATGGCCGTTCGCTCACCGATCTTCGTGATGAGTTTTAGAGCTTCTAGCACCGCCCTTTCGACGGTAACGATCCGATATCCCTTTTCATCGACCACCTGTTTGTCGAGTCTCGTTTTTGTTCGAACCAGTTTATAACCGGTTTCTCGGGTTCTTTTCTCGGGAGGAACCATTACCCATACTTCTCCCGGCACCTGTTCGGCAAGATTGTAATGATAAAGGGCAGATAGCCCGCCGATAGCCGAGTCCGGGCCGAACTTCGAATACGCCATCTGGAATCCGACATCTTTATCCAGCGACGCCTTCGGATGTAGGTAGATTCCCCGACCGAGACGAACGAGGTCCTTTGTCGCGACAAGCCGGGATATGTCTTGCTGACTAATTCCTACGGACTTACCGTGAGCGAGTGTAAAGATCCCAAGTTTTCTTAATTTTGGTACGTGATGCTTAGCCATCAGTTAAAGAGTGTGGTGAAAAGTGACATTTGTCAATGAGCAATGTCGCGATGCACCAACCTGAAGAAGGGTCAGCATTTCAGACAACATCGCTCAAATATATAAAAGAGCGGTAGGCGAGAAGGGGGAAAAGTAATGAACACCGGATACCAACTTCTTGGTTTATTAATAAGCCAGAATGACCTAGGAGATGGGGTTTCGTCACATTGTTTCTCGAAATGTCGCAAAATACTAAACAGCGAAATTAGTGTTTATTTTCGACCAGAATGTGTTATTTTGTTGTTCTCGCCAGTGTTATTTATCGACGTTCTAATTGGGAATAATCTTTGGTAACTTGGTTGCAAGATGGTTGCACTTTTGCCGACGCATATCTGCTTATACATTGTGAGTGAGACGCAAATACCTGATTTTGATTGGGTTTGAGCGTTTTTGAGAACCTACGATGATCCCCCAGGTTGGTTGGGGTGCGAGAGGTCGCAAGTTCAAATCTTGTCGTCCCGACCAATACAGACAGGGCTTTCAGCGGTTGCTGGAAGCTCTATTTTTTGACTTGGTTGCAGTTTTCTTTTGCCATCTCCTTCTCGGCTCGAAACTCTCAAAAATTATCCTCTCCAATCACGCTGGTTGGAGTGTTCTTGCCCATTGGCCGAAGATGTCATTGCTCGGAATGACGATTTTCTTCATCAGCTTCAGGAGGTGTGTGTTATGATGTAAAGAAGGTTTACACTCTGTATAGTTTGCAGCGATGAAAGAATCATTGATATTGATCATTGACGAAGATCGGGACGACCTTATCGCGCTTGCCAAGTGTTTTTCTACCGATTATCAGGTGGTCTCGGCTCGCTCCGGCAAAGAGGCATTGGATTTTCTAGAGGGGAGCGACGTTGATGTGATCCTTAGCGGTCTGCGCATAAACGATATGTCGGGCCTCGATATTTTTTCACAATCCCGCGTCACACGCCCTGAAGCTATTCGGATTCTTGTAGCCGAGCATCACGATCTTGAGGCGATCAATCGCGAAGTTAGCGATGGCGCGATCTATCAGGTGATCCGCAAACCATGGCATCGAACTGCCCTTAGATTGATGGTCCGACGAGCCCTTGAGAGCCGCGAACTTGCCCGCCGCCATCGCTATTTGAATCGGGCATTAAAATTCTCCGACGCTATCTGGGACAAAGATATTGGCAACCCTCATGCCTCACCGAAAAAGAGCCTTGAGTTCGACAAACTCGTTTTTGTCAGCGAATCGATGATGAACGTCTGCAGCCTCGCTCAACGGGGTGCAGTTACGGATCTGCCGATACTTATTCAGGGCGAGACTGGAACGGGGAAGGAGCTTCTTGCTCGCGCCGTTCACGCATTTAGCAAGCGCCGCGATAATTTGTTCCTCGTTCAAAACTGCGGAGCCCTGCCCGATGAGCTCTTGCAATCAGAGTTGTTCGGTCATAAGCGAGGTGCATTTACCGGAGCGATCAGCGACAGGCTTGGGCTTTTTCCCGCGGCCGACGGCGGAACAGTTTTTCTCGACGAGATCTCTGACGTGTCGCCCGCTTTCCAGGTGAGTCTTTTAAGATTCTTGCAGGAGGGCGAGGTCAAGGCGATTGGGTCCGAAAAGACCCGAAAATGCGATGTCAGAATAATCGCGGCATCCAATCGTTCGCTAAAGGCTTTGGTCGAAGCGGGCGAGTTTCGCCGCGACCTCTATTACAGGCTACGGGGCTTTGAGTTGAATCTTCCTCCACTTCGCGACCGCGTCGAAGACATTCCCGTATTGGCCGAACACCTTGCGAACCGATATGCTGAATCGATAGGCAGAAAGATCCTAGGCATAGCCCTTGATGTAATGCGGCGGCTGAAAGCTCACCGCTGGACGGGAAATGTCCGCGAACTCGAAAATGAGATCCGACGGATGGTTGCTCTGGCGGAGAACGGGGAGTTTCTCAACGTTAAGCATCTGTCTGAGGAGCTAGCCGCGATCGACGGAACTTTGACATCCGGAGAACTGCCATTCGATCAGCGGATTCTTAACAGCGGCGGCACCTTAAAAGAGACTGTTGAACGCATAGAGAGGCAGATGGTCTCTCAGGCGCTGATCCGGAATAAATGGAACCACAGCAAGGCGGCAAGGGAACTAGGCCTCTCGCGCGTTGGACTCGCTAACAAGATAAAGCGTTATAGCCTTGACCACACGCTTACGCTTGCCAAAATAGCGGGCGAAACATAAACATGCCTACCGACGAAGAAAATACCGACGGATTGATCTTTCTGTTCCCGCCGGTGGTACCAGATGAATTGAGGAAGCAGGGTGAATTCGTCGACCTTGGCGTCACTCCTCTGGCGAGGCAGCTTGGCCTTACTCCCGAGCAAACCAACGGCCACTGGTGCAGCCGTTGCCAGGGGATCTGGTTTGGATACACGCTCGAAGCCGAATGCCCGGTTTGCGGCAATCGGCACGGTTGATACGCAAACTTAGTTTGCGCATCGTCTCTGGTTGCATACTTAGTTGACGCCTCGCTAAAGCGTGACACGCCCTTCTTCGTTTTTCTTAACCGTCAAATTAATAAGCACTTATTGAGTCTATGGTCGCATTGCGGTCAACTCAACAAGGTGGCATAAGTCTTGCACCTCCGTTCCGCAGTAGAATTCTCTTCTACCAGCTAAGCGACGATCAAGGAGTGAAAAATGGCGAATCTACTCTGGCTGCAAGGCGGGGCTTGTTCGGGGAACACGATGTCGTTTCTCAATGCTGAGGAACCAAGTGCCTGCGATCTGGTCACCGATTTTGGGATCAATGTTCTATGGCATCCCTCATTGGGCGTCGAACTCGGTGATAATCTGCAAAAGATCCTTCGGGACTGCGTTTCGGGAGCCATTCCGCTAGATATTTTTGTGTTTGAAGGCACCGTTGTTAATGCACCGGATGGCACTGGGGAATGGAACCGCTTTGCCGGACGCCCAATGAAGCAATGGGTGAAGGAGCTGTCAGACGCGGCGAGCTTTGTTGTCGCTATCGGCGATTGCGCCACTTGGGGCGGGATTCCAGCGACCGCACCTAACCCGAGTGATTCGGTTGGACTTCAGTTCCTGAAACGCGAAAACGGAGGAGCTCTCGGTTCTGACTTCAAAGCCAAGTCGGGCTTGCCGGTGATCAACGTTCCTGGCTGTCCGGCCCATCCTGATTGGATCACTCAGATCGTTGTTGCAGTTGCGACCGGACGTGCGGGTGACATTGGCCTAGATGAATTTCAGCGGCCGAAGACGTTTTTCCAGAGCTTTACGCAAACAGGTTGTACCCGCAATATGCATTTCGCGTACAAGGTGTCGGCGACAGAATTCGGCCAACGCAAGGGCTGTCTATATTACGATCTGGGTTGTCGCGGGCCGATGACGCACAGCCCGTGTAACAGGATATTGTGGAACCGCCAATCGTCTAAGACGCGAGCCGGTATGCCGTGTCTCGGTTGCACGGAACCGGAATTTCCTTTTTTCGATCTTGCACCTGGCACTGTTTTTAAGACCCAAACTGTAATGGGCTTTCCAAAAGACATGCCTGAGGGCGTCGATAAAAAAGGATATATGGCGATGACGGCGGCAGCTAAGAACGCCGCACCGGCTTGGGCGGAACAAGACATCTTTGTCGTTTAGGAAACGGAGGCGGAACAATATCATGGCAGTTCAAACATTAGACATTTCTCCGGTTGGGCGAGTTGAAGGCGACCTGGATGTTCGTGTGGATATCACTGACGGCGTCGTGACAAACGCCTGGACCCAAGCCGAACTATTTCGAGGTTTTGAGATCATTCTGCGTGACAAAGATCCACAGGCCGGCTTGGTTGTAACACCGCGTGCTTGCGGTATTTGCGGCGCTTCGCATTTAACATGTGCGGCGTGGGCACTGGATACGGCGTGGCAGGCGGAGGTTCCGCGCAACGCGATCTTGGCGAGAAATCTGGGCCAGATCACAGAGAGTCTGCAAAGCCAGCCGCGTTATTTTTACGGACTTTACGCCATCGATATGACCAACAAGAAATATCGCGGCAGTAAATATTACGAAGAAGCGTGCAAGCGATTCGCTCCATTCACGGGCACATCGTATGAAGAAGGCGTGACGATCTCAGGCAAGCCGGTCGAGATCTATGCGATGCTCGGCGGACAATGGCCGCATTCAAGCTATATGGTTCCAGGCGGAGTTATGTGTGCGCCGACGCTAACAGACGTGACGCGAGCCTGGGGCATACTTGAATATTTCAAGAACAACTGGCTCGAAAAGACTTGGCTCGGCTGCACGCTCGAACGGTATGAGGAGATTAAGAGTTACGACGATTTCATGGCCTGGCTCGACGAAAGCCCGGCCCATGCGAACTCGGATCTCGGCTTCTATTGGAACATGGGGCTCGACGTAGGCCTCGACAAATACGGCGGCGGCGTTGGTAAATATGTATCGTGGGGATACCTTCCGCATGAAGACAAATATCAGAAACCGACGATCGAGAGCCGCAACGCGTCGCTCATTATGAAGAGCGGCATCTATGACGGTGCGACCGACACGCATCTCTTGATGAGTCAGGACCGTGCGCGAGAGAACGTGACGCACGCCTGGTACGACGAACAAGGCACCGATCAGCATCCTTACGACCGTACGACTAAAGCAACGCAAAAGAATACGACTAATTTCGAACAGAAATATTCCTGGGCGACGGCAGTTAAGGACGTTGACTACGGGCGACTAGAAGCCGGGCCGTTCGCTCGTCAGATGGTTGCCGGCGGCCGGCAGGGTGAAGATTGGCAGCACTACGATCCGTTGATACTGGACATGTACAAGAAGATGGGCGGCGCCAGCCTGCATCTTCGGCAGATCGCGCGGATGCACGAGACCATTAAGCTTTATCGTCAGGCAGAACACTGCTTGCGCGAGTTTAAGCTGAATGATTCGTGGTATGTAAAACCGACCGAAAAGGACGGCCGCGGTTGGGGTGCGACCGAAGCGATCCGTGGTGCTCTTTGTCACTGGATCGAGGTCGAGGGCGGAAAGATCAAGAACTATCAGATCATTGCTCCGACCACATGGAATGTTGGCCCGCGTGATGCCGACAGCAATCTTGGCCCGATAGAATCGGCCCTCGTTGGAAGCCCGATCGCCGACCCGAGCGACCCAGTCGAGGTCGGGCATGTCGCACGCTCCTTCGATTCGTGCCTTGTCTGTACCGTACATGCTCATGACGGAAAGACTGGTAAAGAGCTTTCGCGATTCCGTATCGGTTAGCGATAATTCGTGATGATCGGAACCGCCCGCAAAAAACGCAGGGCGGTTCTGACTTGGCAGGGTAAATGTCTGTAGAATTGGATCGAAACTGAATTTTGCATGCATACTGATCAAGAAGCGGTCCTTCGCGATAAGATCGGAAAGATCCTCGCAAATGGCCTTGAAACTCAGCTTGAACCGTTCCCCGAAACTCACAGGGAGTTTGCGGGACTGCTGGCCGAGTTGCGCGAGCTTCCGCCTGATGACCTTGAGGGAAAACTAGTCCTTTCAGGATTTGCTGATAAACCCTATGGTCCCGACCAAATGCGTTGTTTGGAATGTATGTATTATCTCGTTCACCGAAAATGGTGTGATCTTCCGGAACTTGCGGTTCCGGTCGAACCTGATTGGTACTGCAGACTTTGGCGAATCTAGAAAATGCCTTACGACGACCAACTGCGATCGAAGCTAGGCCAAATGATGCACGGAGGCCTAAACACCGATTCGGAAGATCGTGCCTATACCAGTGAGCGGGTCAATGAAGTAGTTTGGCGCCTTAAGAAATTGGCTCCGGATGACTGGGAACAAAAGCTTGTCATCGCCGGATTTACCGTGACTCCTTATGGCGAGATTGACGAAATCTCTCAATCTTGCGCCACGTGCATGTACTATCTCAAGCACCGCAAATACTGCGAACTTCCCGAACTTGATTGCCCCGTTGAACCGGAATGGTCTTGCATTCTCTGGCGAATTTAGTCAATAGTCCTTTGTGCTCACAATAATCGGCTGTGGAAATTCGAATCGGACAGATGACGGCGTCGGGGTTTACGTCGCTCAAAGTCTCTTAAAGGATCTGAATGGAGTTGCGAAGAATAGCGTGCGAGTTTTCGACGCGGGAACCGGCGGCATCGATGTGATGTTTCAGGCGAGAGGCTCAACGCGTTTGATCATAATCGACGCAGGAAAAACGGGCAGCGAGGCAGGCGCGATATATGAGGTTCCGGGCGATGAGTTGGTCGGCGAACGCGTGCCGAGCTACAGCCTGCACGACTTTCGATGGGACCACGCGATCTATGCCGGGCGTAAGATATTTCGCGATGATTTTCCCGAGGATGTGACGGTATTCCTGATAGAAGCTGCGAGCCTCGACATCGGTCTTGAATTAACTCCAAATGTGAAAAGTTCGGCCGATGCGGTTATCGAGCGGTTGCGGGGCACCATAGCCGAGTATGACTGAAACGCAACACACTATCACAGTCGCAAAAGGGAATATCTACATTCCTCGTGATACTTGCGAGGCCTACCTGAAAGGAGTCGAAGCTGCAGCCCTTTTGCCGCACGACGATGGAATTCTGATCTATCCACTAATCCCTGATTCGGCTGGCGGATTGCTGCTAAAAATCAGAAACCTGCACGGCGATCGCGTCATCCATGCACAAGAGTTTTTCCGGAATAACGACTATGTCGAAAGCTCCGAAGAGACGCATTGTTCGATCCGGTGGATTACCGAACGGGCCGCACTACTTGTCGAAAATGTTCCCCGAGCTACAGAATGAAACTGTAAACTAAGTTTGCACAATGGTAAATTGGTTGACAAACACGTCTCTTGGCCGTATTCTGACCCTGAACGAAATAGTTATTGCCCGATAAATTCAGATTAAGGAGATTCTCACCCATGGGAACTCTTTCCGACGCCAATTTCGAGGCAGCATTGAAGGCCGTAGAAACAGAAGATGCTACGGCCGAAGAGAAGGCTGAGATGCTGATGGAGATGGCGATGGGTATTCAGCAGAAACCCAAGTCGCCAAAACAGATTGAAGACGCGATCGTTTTGTACGATCGCGCGTTGGAGATCTGCCCCGAAGGCGCAGTGTTGCTTCGAGCCCGGATAAGGGCGCGACAGGCGACCGCATACCAAACACTCCCAACAGGCGGCACGCAAATTCTCTACGAAGCTCAGGACGCGTTCACTGAAGCTCTTAGAACTTTTAGCGAGTACGAGTTGAAGGAGGAAGCCGCGGAAACCGAGCTCAATCTTGGCCTTATTTCGCAATCGCTAGCACAGAGAGGTGCGGGTCGACTGACCGATGCGATCCAGCATTACCACAATGCGTTGCGCGTGTTTACGCGGGACGAATATCCGCAAGATTTCGCGATACTTCATAACAATTTGGCGATAGCGTATCTATCGATGCCGATGAGTGACGAACGAGGAAAAATGCGTGAGGCACTTGCCGTTCAGTCTTTTGAAGAGGTTTTGAAGGTAATAAATATCATCGATCAGCCGAGCGAGTACGCCATGATACAAAACAATCTCGGCAACGCTTTGCAGTACGCATCGAGCAGCCATGCATTCGCAAACAATCTCCGTGCCCTCGAAGCATATGACGAGGCATTGCGCGTTAGAAATCCGCGCGATACGCCGATGGAGTATGCAAATACGATCGCCAATAAGGCGAACGTACTTCGGAATTTGCCTGACGATGTTGAAGACATAGGCAAAGGTAGACGAAATAATCTCAACGCTTGCCGAGCACTTTACCTTGAGGCCCGAGATATCTTTGATCGCTTCGGCCAGACGGAAGGTTCAACAAATATCACTGAGACGTTGAAGGAAATCGACCTCGAGATGGTCGGTTCGATGGCCGCCGGAAACGGCTCCGTACACTAAATATATTATGGTGGCTTTATATCTTTTATCGATGATCGTCGGAATCGCTTTCG
>CADEEU010000131.1 GCA_902826385.1 uncultured Acidobacteriota bacterium
AAAAAACAAACACACAATCTATTTTTACTAAATGTCGGCAATATATCAGGTCACTTTGCAAACGACTAGTTAAGCGGTTGACTTGGCACAGGAGCTTGGCACAATGAAAATCGAAAGACGCGATTTTATCAGGGATTTGACTCTTGCGGGATCGGCGGCTTTGCTCGCCCCGAAAACGATGTATGCTCAGGCAGCGGATTCGCGAGTCGAGATCCTGATCAACGAACCGATTGGGCCTGTAAACCCAAATATATACAGCCATTTCGTCGAGCATCTCGGCGGAGTTGTCTATGATGGGATTTGGGTCGGCGAGAAGTCGAAGATCGCAAATTACGGCGGGATCAGAAAAGATCTTGTCGATAATTTGAAGAAGCTCAAGCCTGGCGTGATCCGTTACCCGGGCGGCTGCTTCGCCGATCAATACGACTGGCGCGATGGTATCGGGCCTCGTGATAAACGCCCTTCGCGGGTGAATTTTTGGGCGGATACGACCTACAAAGCCCCGAAATCCTATCAGGAAGTAACCTCCGGTCCACAGAAATACGAGCCCAATTGGTTTGGAACCGACGAATTTATTAACCTCTGTAAACTCACCGGAGCTCAGCCTTACATGGCGGCAAACCTGCGAAGTTTTGGCGTCGCGGAATTTATGCAGTGGCTGGAGTATTGTAACGCTCCGGCTGGTATGACCACGCTTTCGAGCCAGCGTGCGACGAACGCGAGCAAAGATCCGTATAACGTCTCATTTTGGGGCGTCGGCAACGAATCGTGGGGTTGCGGCGGCGAATTTACTCCTGAGGAATACGCTACCGAATACCGGAAATACGTTGCGTGGCTGCCGACCTACGGCACAAAGCTGCAACTCATCGGTGCCGGGCCGAACGGCGGCGATCTCGGCTGGACTCGCCGTTTTTTCACAAAACTTACCGAAAAAGGCATGGGCCAGCTAAACCGGATGTACGGTTGGGCTTTGCACTACTATTGCCATACGACGGGCAAGGGAAATGCGTCAGAGTACGATGTGAACGAATGGTACGACCTGCTGATGCGTTCAGATCGTATGGACGGCCTGATCCGCGAGCATTGGCAAGTAATGGGCGAGATCGACCGGGAGCACCGCGTCAAACTCGTTGTAGATGAATGGGGAGCGTGGCATTGGCAGGACGCCGACATGCCGCCTGCTTACCTTTACGCTTACGCTGGGACTTTACGTGACGCGCTGATCTCAGGCATAAATCTCGATACATTTCAACGTCATGCAGATAAAGTAGTGATGGCAAATCCGGCCCAGCTTGTGAATACGATCCACTCGCTGTTTCACACTTATGAAGATAAATTTGTGCTGACGCCCAATTATCACGTCTTCGAAATGTACATGCCGCACGCTGGAGCAACGGCGGTCAGAACACAGTTTACTTCGCCCGAAGTTTCATTTTCCCGGTTTGACGCTCAAAGAAAAGAGATACCGACGAAGTTTTGGGGTTTGCAGGGGTCGGCCTCGATCAACGGCAAGACTGTCACGCTGACAGCAGTAAATCCGGACGCCAAAAATGCCCGCGAAAGTGAGATCAATATCGGTCGGGCTCGGATCGTCGCCGCAGAAGCCCGCGTATTGTCATCGACAGACATCCGTGCGAGGAATACGTTTGAGAATCCGAATGCACTGGTTCCGAGGAATGAGAATGTAAGTGTTGGAACAGGTGGGCGGCTGGTTTACAAATTCGCACCTGCGTCGGTGACGAGGTTGACGTTAACGATCGCATAAGGATTGCGTAATGATTAAGAAGTAACCGCTAAAAACGCTAAAAACGCGAAGAAAGATTTATGAAAATTTCTGCATTGTTCCTAATAGTCGCCTGTTTAGCCCAGTCGATCGTCGCGCAGACCGATGCGACCACACCGCTGCACCTGTTGAAACCAAATTATCCGATCCCGTACGGTATTCCAAAAACGGAAGATGTGACTGCGGTGATAGATCGCATTCACCGCTATCTGGACAAGGTGACACCGCCTGCGTTCGCCAATGAAAAGACCGGCGAGATGTTTACCGATGCGTCCAAGATAAATTCCGACACGATCTTGCAACGCGGTGATTTTCGCATCGTAAGTTACGAATGGGGCGTGACCTATGCCGGAATGCTGCTCGCGAGCGAAGCGACCGGCGATACGAAATATCGTGACTACGCCGAAAAACGTCTGATGTTTATTGGAAATTCAGCGGCCGCTTTCCGCCGGCCTTCGGCTAACTACGAGGAATGGGAAGCTCGGATGCCGCTACGAAATTTGCTGAATCCACGTGTTCTCGATGACACCGGTGCGATGTCGGCGGCTATGATCAAGGCACTGCGAGCCGGAAGCAAGGCCAATCTTCGCCCGATTATTGACAACGGGCTTAACCACATCATGAACCGCCAGCACCGACTGCCTGACGGAACTCTGGCTCGCAATCGTCCGCAGCCAAATACGCTCTGGCTCGACGATCTTTTTATGAGCGTTCCGGCAATGGCTCAGATGGGCAAGTTGACAGGTGACAACAAATATTTCGACGAAGCATGTCGGCAAGTGCTGCTTTTCCGCGACAAGATGTTCAATAAAGAAAAGGGCGTCTTTATGCACGGCTGGGTCGAATCGATGAGCGAGCATCCTGAGTTTCGCTGGGCGCGTGCTAACGGTTGGGCGTTTATGACCGAGGTCGAGTTGCTCGAGGTTTTGCCTGAGAATCACCCAAAGCGTCCAGAAATATTGGCGCTGCTCCGAGCCCACGCTAAGGGACTTGTTTCTTATCAATCCGGTAGCGGATTCTGGCATCAACTGCTAGACCGACCCGATTCCTATCTCGAAACATCTGCAACCGCGATCTACGCCTACGCTCTCGCACGTGCCGTTAATCGTGGCTGGATCGCCGATAAGGCGTACGCTCCGGCAGCGCTTTTGGCCTGGAACGCGGTGACGACAAAGATCAACGAAACCGGCCAGGTCGAGGGGACTTGTGTAGGAACCGGAATGGCGTTTGACCATGCGTTTTACTACCATCGGCCGATCAGTAAATTCGCGGCTCACGGTTACGGCCCGGCTTTGCTAGCTGGCGCAGAAGTGCTGACTCTTTTGAAGACACGTAAGTTTGAGATCAACGACAGTTCCGTACAGCTCTTAGGAAAATGATCCGCAAAGCATTTTTGATGAGTGTGCACCCCGATTCGCACGAAGAGTACGAGCGGCGGCATCGGCCGATATGGGCGGAACTTGAAGCCGTCCTCAAAGGTCATGGTGTAAGTAATTATTCGATCTTTCTCGATGTGGAGACCAGCCAACTATTTGGCTATGCCGAGATAGAATCGGAAGATTTGTGGACATCGATCGCTGAGACGGACGAGTGCAAACGTTGGTGGGCATTTATGAAAGATATTATGCCGTCGAACGACGACGACAGCCCTGTTTCGAAAGATCTAAAAGAAGTCTTTCATCTAAGTTGAAGTGCAGGACGTTTGGCCAAAAGGCGTTTTCTGCGAAAAAAGTGAACGGAAAGTTATAACTTCGGTCAATAGGGACAGAAAAGTGAATCGGTAGATAAGGTAAAAAGATGAAATTAATTCGCGTTTTCGTTTCGGTGCTTTTGGTCTGTATTTTTTCAGCCGCCGGAACTTCCCAAACGATCGCCGAAGTCCGTCGCGGCTTTGAAACGCCGCCGGCCGATTCGCGCATAATGATGCGGTGGTGGTGGTTTGGACCAGCCGTTACAAAAGCGGAATTGGAACGCGAACTGCGGACCATGAAAGCTGGCGGAATCGGCGGCGTCGAGGTCCAGCCGGTTTATCCACTGCTCCCCGACGACCCCAAAACGGGCCACCGAAACATTCCATATCTTTCCGATGAATTTCTCGACATGCTGAAATTCACGGCGCAAAAAACAAAAGAACTAGGAATGCGGTTCGATCTCACCTTGGGAAGCGGATGGTCGTTTGGCGGTGCGAAAACGCCGATCACGGAGGCCGCAGGGCAGTTACGTATCGAGCGAGTGAAAGTAGATGCGGGTGCGACGCGTATCCCGTTGCCGTCTATCATTGCGGCGGAAGAACTAATGGCTGTTTTTCTCTCGGCCAAAGGCGGAAATACGATCGCCGAGGGCGATCTCAAAGAACTCACGGATATTCGCGAAGGCAACGTGTTTCTTCCATCGACCGGTCTAGCTGGCTCGGAGGTTATTTTCTTTATTGCCGGAAAAAGCGGAATGCAGGTAAAGCGTCCGTCGGTCGGCTCCGAAGGTTACGTTTTAAATCATCTTGACAAGCCATCGGTCGATAATTATCTGAAACTGACTGGCGATCGCTTGTTCGAGAAGTTTGCGAGGAACGAGGTGCCCTATTCTGTATTTTGCGACAGCCTCGAAGTCTATAACCAGGATTGGACCGACGATTTTCTCGCCGAGTTTCAAAAGCGGCGTGGTTACGATCTCAAGCCGCACCTTCCGGCATTGATGGCCGATGTTGGCCCGAAGACAGGTGACGTTCGATACGATTGGGGTAAGACGATCACCGAGCTCTTCGATGAACGCTTCATGATCCCGATGCAGGCGGGGTCAAAGGCTAACGGCACGCGATTTCGGATTCAGGGTTACGGAATACCGGCGGCGAACATATCGAGTAACAAATGGGCGGACATCACCGATGGCGAAGGTGCTCAGTGGAAAGTGGTGCGTGCGGCGCGTTGGGCCGCATCAGCTAATCACATTTACGGTCGCAACGTCACGTCGTCAGAAACGTGGACATGGCTTCATTCGCCGGTCTTTCGGGCAACGCCGCTTGATATGAAGGCCGAGGCCGACATTCATTTTCTGCAAGGAATAAATCAGCTGATCGGCCACGGTTGGGGCTACACGCCGCCTGGCGTCGAGTATCCTGGCTGGCGATTTTATGCGGCGGGGGCGTATTCGGAACAGAACCCGTGGTGGATCGTCATGCCGGATCTCGCGGTCTATCTACAGCGGCTGAGTTACTTGCTTAGACAAGGAAAGCCGCATAACGACGTCGCTCTCTATATGCCGACGGCTGATGCGTACGCTCATTTTTCGGCCGGACGTGTCCATCTGATCGAGACCGACCGCGAGTTGGTAGGCGAAAAGATAATGCCGGCGATCTTTGAGGCAGGTTACAATCTAGACTTTTTTGACGACGAAGTACTCAAGACGGTCGGCCGAGTGGAAAAGAAAAGTCTGGTTCTTGGGGCGAGCGAGCACCGCGTCGTCGTTCTGCCCGGCATTGAACGAATGCCGCTGGAATCTTTGAGAAAGATCGATGAGTTTGTAAAAAATGGTGGGATTTTGATCGCCACTAGGCGAATGCCTTCGATGGCTCCGGGCCTCAAAACGACCGAGGCAGAACAGGCCGAGTTTAAAGCGACGGTCGCAAGCCTCTTTGACAAATCAAACCCAACAGTCAGGTTTGTGGAAAAGGACGAGGACGTGGCAACCGCTCTGCGAGTTCTGCTCCGGCCCGACGCCGAGATATCACCCTCTGGAAAGGATTTCGGATTTGTCCATCGCCAACTCGAAGGTTCGGATATTTACTTCGTCGCAAATACGTCAAATCAAAAGAAGAAGGTGGAGATCACGTTTCGAACGGGACGTGTCGGGGCTCAGATCTGGAACCCGATGAACGGAAAGACTTTCCCGACAGTCTCGACTAAAAGAGACACTGGATCGATGACGATAGCTCTTGAGTTCGAGCCATATGAATCGAACGTTGTTGTATTTTCGGATGAGCGAACTAACCTTCTGAAAGCCGCAAGTCCCAGCATTGCTGCTTCATCGGTCGACCTCAGCTCCGACTGGCGCGTCTCGTTCGGGCAGGATTTGTCTAAAGAAATGCCGACTCTGCGTTCGTGGACCGAAGACGCCGCGACGCGATATTTTTCAGGTTCGGCCAATTACGTCAAATCGGTTGATGTGCCTGCCAGTTTCATCGAGAGCGGTCGGTCGGTGTACCTGGATTTCGGCGAGGGGCAATTCATAGAGCCGATACCGATGAGGAACGGTATGCGGGCCTGGCTCGAACCGCCGATTCGCGAGGCCGCCGTAATTTATGTTAACGGCGAAAGAACGGGTTCCCTGTGGTGTCCGCCCTATAAACTCGAGGTAACGAGATCTCTGAAAGCCGGTCGGAATGACATTCGAATACAGGTTGCAAATACGGCAGTGAACTATATGTCGGGCCGCAAGCTGCCGGACTACAAATTGCTGAACTTGCGGTATGGCGAGCGTTTTCAGCCTCAGGATATGGATAAGATCGAGCCGATTACATCGGGCCTGATCGGCAAAGTGAAACTCGTCTCTATCAAATGATACAATTCCGATGAACGACGGCTTTCCTCCGGCAAATGAACATCGGGCTCCATCAAAACGGGATCAAACGTATCCATGAAACCGGCGGCAAAGTGCCGGACAATATTTGAATAGTGGTGTTCTACGAAAACCTTGCGTTCGGCCGATTTTCCGAGAAGGCTGACGGAGCGACTTCCTCAATACGAAGCGCGATCGTTTAGTTTACGTGGCCGGGTATTTTCCGGTCAGTCCTCTTTTTATTCAAAAATAGTTGTCGGATTCTAACAACATTCTCAAACGCCAATTCGGTCTGACGACGGCTGTCGCCCTGCTCGTCGGCCAGGTCATAGCCGTCGGCATTTTTCTGACTCCGGCCGGGATGGCCAAATCGGTCGGCTCGCCGTTTTGGCTTCTTGTAGTTTGGCTGGTCATGAGTGCGATGGCCTTATCGGGCGCGCTGTGTTACGGCGAGCTCGCATCACGATACCCCGAGGCTGGCGGAAGTTACGTTTACCTGCGCGAGGCGTTCGGAAAGCCGTTGGCTTTTTTGTACGGTTGGATGGTTTTGCTCGTGCTCGATCCCGGATTGACGGCCGCCTTTGCTGTCGGCATGACGAGCTACGTCGATTATCTCGTTCCTCTTTCGCCTGCCGGCAAAATCGCTTTTGCGATCGGCTCGGTCGTAATATTGGCGGGCGTCAATATCCTCGGTGCCCGGATTGGCTCGAATCTGCTTCGTTTTCTTACCATTCTTAAGGTCGGAACGCTCGCTTTCATAGTTATCTTCGGTTTTCTGGGCGGACGGGGCGACTTCGCTAATTTTCAACCATTCTTTGCCGTACCGAAGAGTCTTTTCGAAGCTCTCGCCGGCGGAATCGTCGGGGCGTTTTTCGCGTTCGCCGGGTGGTGGGAGGTCAGCCGCCTGGCCGGAGAGATTCGCGAACCTGAAAAGAATCTTCCAAAGGCTTTGGCAATCGGCGTCGTTCTCCTCACTGTGATCTATGTCTCGACGAGTGCAGTGTTTATGTACCTGGTCCCTACCGCAAGTGTGACCAGCGACGAGACGTTTGCGGCCCAGGCCGGGGAAGCGCTTTTCGGAAATGTCGGCGGCAAGGTCTTTGCGGCAGTAGTGGTTATATCGGTACTCGGTACGCTATTGGCTTATTTAATGGCCGGACCGCGCGTCTATTATGCGATGGCCCGTGACGGGCTTTTCTTTGAATCGATCGCTCGCTTGCATACCCGTTTTCGCACGCCGCATCGGGCAACTATAATTCAGGCGTCGCTTGCCGCGATACTGATACTTGCCGGCAATTTTCAGCAGATCATATCTTATTTTTTCTTTGTTGTTGTCGTTTTTATCGCGTTAACTGTGGCTGGGCTTTTCGTTATTCGCAAACGACCTTTCGCGGGCTACGCGACACCGCTGTTTCCTCTTACCCCAATCGTATTTATCGCAATCACCGCTTTTGTTCTGCTGCTGATCGCAATGCAAAATCCGCTGCAATCGATTCTGGGTGTAGCCGTTGTTCTGCTCGGCCTGCCCGTTTACTATTATTTTTTTGGACGAAAGGAGATTTAATTTATGGCTTGGATACAAACCGTCCGCCGGGACGACGCCGAAGGCGAACTGAAGGAAATGATGGGGAAACAGCGGGAAATGTACCCGCCGGAATATTTCGCCTCTACCGCCGAACAGGTCGGAACGGAGGAGTCGATCGTCGAATCGCACGCCCTTATTCCCGAAGCTTTGTATCACGCCTTCGCAACGTTCGGAGCGCTGATGCGGCCCGATCTGCCCTTAAACCGTCGCGAGCACGAAATAATCGCGACGATGGTCTCGGCCGCAAACAATTGCTTTTACTGCACGGAATCCCATGCGGAGTTTTTGCGGCGGGTCACTTTAGACGATGATATGGTCGCTGCCATGCGAGCAGATTACAAGACCGCTCCACTGAGCGACGCCGAGAAGGTGATGGTCGAGTACGTCGTTCAACTGACGAAAGAATCGTACAAGATCACCGAGAAGAATCACGTACGCCTCCGTGAAGCCGGCTTCGATGACCAGGCAATTCTCCAGATGACGCTGATCGCGGCCTGGTTTAACTACATAAACCGTATAGCCAACAGTCTTGGCGTTGGCCAAACCGGTTACTAGCTAACGTCTTGCGGCTTTGCTCGGCACAATGCGTTTTCAACTCTTTTTCGGGCAAAGCACCTTTATTTCTTTAAACCAGTTCCCTGAACGAGCGTAGCAGCGGTGTTGATTTTTTCGACACTAAACTCTTCTTTTTGCCCGTTCGGCCAAACGACCTCAAGCCGGTCGATCTTCGCTGCGGTCCCGAGTCCGGCGTGGATTACTTGTTCGCTCTGCGAGGCGTAACTTGCTCCGCTTGTCAGGTCGAACCGCTGACGGACTGCACCTGTCGTGATGTAGACGATCGAACCGATCGCATCCTTCGGCGATTTAGCAGCCGTATCGCCGTTTAGTCTGATCGACAGCCAATTGTTCTTGTCCGGATTTACGTTCCGCAGCAGCGTCGGGGCCGCATCCATGTTCGCCATCAACACATCGACGCGGCCATCGCCGTCGAAGTCCGCCAGTGCAAGGCCGCGGGCACAAATTGACAAGCTCAACCCACTGTTTGGTGCCGCTGGAACGCGGCTGAAAGTGACGGGGCCGCTTGTGCCCTTCTTTACGTTTCTAAACAATAGGGCCTGCTGAGCGAAGCTTGTTCCCCATTGAAAATTATCGACGATATGATACAGGTGGCCGTTAGCAACGAAGATATCCTTACG
>CADEEU010000132.1 GCA_902826385.1 uncultured Acidobacteriota bacterium
TGTCGATGCCGTAGCATTGGCGAACTCATTCAAATCACGCTTGGTCCCTTCGTCAAGAAGCTTTACGCTTCTCACGTCAGCAAGATCGAAGCTCGATATTTCCCCGATTTCCGAAGCGATCACAAGAAAGTGAGCGGTCGACGCGGGCTTATCCTTCTCACCTGCAATAACTCTCTTTTCGACTGTCAATATCGATCCCGTTCCAGAGCCTTTAGTAGAGGCTACGGACACTTTGGCTCCTTGCATCTGCGAAAGTACCTCAGCGATTCCACCGCTTTCTTGGCCCCCCGATTCTGCATCCACCGAAAATGGAATTTCCGCTGTGCGCGCCGAGGCGGGCATAGATGAATTGTAACTGACGGCACCGATCTTGCCCTGGCCGAGGTCAAGGACGACCATCGATTTGAGCACATCGTCCACCTGGGATTGTTTGAACGACAGGTTCACCTCGGCGTTGCCCGTGACAAACCCGCGGCGTTCGATGTAGGCGACGCCGTTCGAATAGAGGATCACGCGACGGATCGGCAAAGAATTCGCAATGTCGGCGACGGCTGGCGGACGACTATGTTGCTTCGCCGTAAGCCGCGTCGTTTTAATAGTTTGTGCGAATCCGGAAAGGGCGCACACGAATAATGTCAGGAGGATTGATAGTCGTTTCATTGCTACAAAATTTCCCTGAAAAAGAGATGGTGCAAACTGTGCTAATTGATGAGGCGAGTCGCCGTAGAGTTGCTTTAAGCGGGGATGGGCAGAAACGCGACCGCTAAGGAACGTGCATACAGTCAATGGTTTGCACGTTCCGTTGATCAACCGAACGCGTCCTGAACGCCAGTGAAATAGCGAAGATCGTCGGACAATCTAGCTGGCCTAAATAATTGCAATCATTGCTGTTAACTGAATCGTTTCGACCGCCGTGCACGAGTGGAAGCTTGGGACATGGGACACGCCAGAGAACGAAAAAGAGGCCGCGTTTCATGCTGCCTCCTCTCTGTTGAGCTCTTTGAGATTCTAGAATTCTGCGTTTGCGGCGGACACGACCTTTTCGGCGGCGTCGTTCATGCCTTCGGCGGTCAGGATGTTAATGCCGGAATCGCGCAGGACGCGGCGGCCTTCTTCGACGTTTGTGCCTTCTAGGCGGGCGACGATCGGGATCGATACGCCGAGGTTCTTGGCGGCAGCGACGACGCCGTTGGCGACCATGTCACAACGGACGATACCTCCGAAGATGTTGATCAGAACGGCCTTGACGTTGTCGTCCGCGAGCAGAATTTTGAACGCCTGCTCGACGCGCTCCTGCGAGGCTCCGCCGCCGACATCGAGAAAGTTGGCCGGTTCGCCGCCGGCGAGTTTGATGATGTCCATCGTCGCCATTGCCAAACCGGCGCCGTTAACCATGCAGCCGATGTTGCCGTCGAGCTTGATGTAGTTAAGGTCGTATTTCGACGCTTCGATCTCGAGAGGTTCTTCTTCATTGAGATCACGAAGTTCGACGTAATCTTTATGGCGAAACATCGCGTTGTCGTCGAAGTTGACTTTAGCGTCGAGCGCGATAAGGCGGTTGTCTTTGGTAAGCAGAAACGGATTGATCTCAACCAGCGATGCATCCATCTTTTCGTAAGCATCGTAAAGCGAGAGCATGAATCTCGTAGCCTGATTGACCAGGTCGTTCGGGATGCCAAGTCCGAAGGCAAGCTTCCGGGCCTGAAATCCGCGAAGCCCGACCGACGGATCGATTGTTTCTTTCAGGATCAATTCGGGCGTTTCTTCGGCGACCTTTTCGATCTCCATTCCGCCCGCGGACGACGCCATAAAGACGTTGCGGCCAGTAACGCGGTCGAGCGTAATGCCCAGGTAAAACTCCTTGTCGATCGGCAAGCCTTCTTCGATCAGCAGTGTCTTGACCTCGCGGCCTTCGGGACCGGTTTGATGCGTGACCAACTGCATCCCAAGGATCTCGGACGCGACCTGCTTCGCCTCTTCCGGCGATTTGGCAATTTTGACGCCGCCGCCCTTACCTCGGCCGCCGGCATGAATTTGGGCCTTTACGACTACGACGTCCGTACCGAGTTCTCGTGCTGCCGCTTCGGCCTCTTCAAGCGTGCGTGCGACGATGCCGCGGGGAACGGGAACATCGTAATCCTTGAGAAGAGCTTTGCCCTGATATTCGTGAATTTTCATACTTTTTTATGAAAGGCCGGAACCAAAAGTTTAGCTTTCGAAGGTAAAAAAGGCAAAAGCGGCAATAAAAGCCGCCCTTGCCTCATTAGTACTTCGGGAACTTGATTTATCGGTTATATACGGTCGTGTAAACCTCGATCTTCGACAATTTCCAGTCGCCGCTTTCGTTTATGTAGTTCAGATCGAAAGTCGTGGCGTTCGGCGAGGTAGGATATTCACCTGCGAGTTCCAGTAAATGATAGCCGCCTTCTTTTCTGGTCTTTTTGGTCTTGATCGTTGCGGTCATTTCCTCGATCTCTCCAAACGAGGCCCGGCCGTCGATAAACTTCTGAAACAGTCCTTTCATTGCCTCGGCACTCGTCTGTTTCTGCCAGGGCTTGCAGGCTTTGGAATGAAACTTGGTGAAATCGGCTTTGGCAATAGCGTCGTTAAAGTCGAGCATCGTTTCTTTCGCCAGGTCCTGAAGCTGGCCGTCCGTAGGCAGAGCACCTTTAGAGGCGTCGGGTTTCGGCTCTTTCTGTTTTACGGTACTCGTATTTGCCGACGTGGTCGACGAGTTGCTCTCGGCCGTGTTGTCGTTTTTGCCCAGGTTGGCAAGGTCCTTATTGCAAGTACAACCGAGAGCAATGGCTCCGATCAGCGCAAAAGCCATCAGGCCGTTAAGACGGGCGTCCTTACCGAAGAAAAGGGTAGATGCGAATTTTTTCATAGGTTTCTCCAAAGTAGTAAGAAAATCAATTCTTTCGCCATGGTTCCAGCAAATTTATCCAACTGTCGACCGCTCTTTGATATTCGCCCTGACAGCGTCCGGCGCGTTCTTTGGGCAAATAACCACTTTCGACGATCTTTTGATTGTTTGCCGGATCGGAGCCGTAAATCATGCAAAGCGAGTTATAAAAGCGTTGTTCGCGGAGCAGGTGCTCGTCGGCCAGATTTCGATTTGAATTGTCGCCTTGTTTCGACTCAATGGCAAATGCATCGGCGGCAGCGTAAACCGCGCGGACGCCTTCTTCACCCAGCTCTTTCAGATTTATATATGCAGAGCATTTGTCGGCGGCGTCTTCCTCGTTACCCGCGACCGGCAGCTTGTATTGGTCGATCAGGGCATGAGCGATCTCGTGAAGAAATACGAACCTTACTGCGTCGTTCATTTTTAAGTCAGCTTTTTCTTCCGGCGTCCCGTCCGATTTGAACACCCGATAAAAGTGTTCCATCAGCTCGTAACACATAGTAACCGACCGGTCGTTTGCGTCATAAAACGCGTTGGCCTCTTTGCAATCCTTCGTGCGGAGATAGATATCGCGCGGCAAACTGAGCTTGCCGTTAAGTTTTTCGGCGGCATTTTCAAGCAGCTTCGCCTCCTTTACCTGGCGGTCAATCTCCTTGTATCTCGGCGTGCGGATCTCAAGATGCTGAACGATGAAGTTACCTTCGTCGTTCTTTTTTCCTTTGGAAAAAGGAGCGGCGCTTACCGGAACGGCCGCGTTCGAGTTCGATTCGCCGACAAAAACGTCCGGTGTTTCATCATGGGATGCCGAACGGTTGGAGCTGCAAAAACACGCGGTGGCAAGAAACAGCACTCCGGCAGCAAAGATGAAGTTCAGCAGGTTGTATCGAGATTTATCGCTCATTAACGACCCGGAAGGAAGTTTTTTTCCCGTCACATGTGTGACGAAATCGGATGATGTGTGACGCTCTTGCTAACCTGATTTTGCGAAAAGAAAAGGCCGGTAAACGCAAAATTTACCAGCCATTATCGACGATATGAATTGCCATTGTCTATTGGTACTTCTCGACCAGCGACAGCAGCGTTCTGACCGCGACACCGGTTGGTCCTTTGGCTTGGTGCGGTTTAGCTGAATCACTCCACGCGGTGCCGGCGATATCTAGATGCGCCCACTTTGCCTTATCGATAAATTCCTGAATAAACACAGCGCCCATGATCGTTCCAGCCTTGCCTCGCGGTCCGATGTTCTTTATGTCCGCGATGTCGGATTTGATCTGTTTGCTGTATTCCTTACTAAGCGGAAGCTGCCAAAAGCCTTCGCCGTTTTCCTTTCCACAGGCGATGATCTCATCGACAAGTGCCTGGTCGTTACCCATAATCCCGGTGTTCTGATCGCCGAGTGCGATGATCACGGCACCGGTAAGCGTGGCCATGTCGACGATACGATTCGCTCCCTGCTTTTCCGCATAAGCAACGGCGTCGGCGAGGATCAGTCGGCCTTCCGCATCGGTATTCAATATCTCGATGGTCTTGCCGTTAGAAGCGGTTACCACATCGCTTGGACGAGTCGCTTTGCCATCCGGCATATTTTCGACGGCAGCTACGATTCCGAGCACGGGGATCGTCGGCTTCAGCAACGCAATTGCCCGCATCGTGCCAAGCACCGTCGCTCCGCCCGACATGTCGTATTTCATGGCATCCATGCCTTCGCCGGGTTTGAGTGAGATGCCGCCTGTATCGAACGTAATGCCTTTGCCGACAAGTGCGAGCAGATCGCCTTTCTCGGCCGTGTTCTTTTCAGGCGAGTAACGCAGGATGATCAGTTTTGCCGGCTGTTCCGAGCCTTTTGAGACGCTTAGAAGCGAACCCATGCCAAGTTTTTCCATCTTGGCTTCATCAAGCACCTCATACTTCAGGCCCGTTTCGTTTGCCATCGCCTGGGCACGATTTGCCATCTCGGTCGGCGTCAAAATGTTCGGCGGCTCGTTGGCAAGATCGCGCGTAAAGTTCATCGCTTCGCCGACGATGCGTCCTCGCTCCAAGCCCTTCTTTAGATCGGACGGCGATGCTCCATCAATGCAGACAACCAGCCTTGAAACCAGCTTTTCCTTTTTGTCCTTGGTTTTATACTTATCAAGCTCGAATTGGCTTGTGACAAACCCCTGTGCCGCTGCTTGCGCGACGGCAGTCGGATCGCCCTCGTGACGAGGGAGAAATGCGAATTTCTTGTGGTTTCGTGTTCGAAGGTAACGGGTTGCACAGCCGGAGGCGGCGGCGACCTCAGACATCGTGTAATCGGCCTTGTCGCCAACGCCCAGCAGCATGATGGATCGGGCTTTAACCTTGCCTTTCGGGGCAAAACGAAGCAGTGCGGTTTGGCCCTTTTCACCCTTAAAATTTTCGGATTTTACGACCGAGCTTAAAGCGCCACGGGCCAACGCGTCCATTTCTTTCAACACGCCCGAAGTGGCTTTTTCGCCCTTGAAAAAGACCACAACCAACGCTTCCGCGTTAGCTTCCTTAAATCTGCCGGTTATTCCCTGAAACTCCATCAAATTCCTCTATGTCGGACTGTACTGAAATGCTCGAAAAACGTTGTCATACCTTAACTTATCTGGACTGTTCTTTCAACTGCTGGCGGGTTTCGCGGTCGATCGTCTTGCGCATTTCGGTTTCGCGTTTATCGTACAGCTTTTTGCCCTTGGCCACGCCGATCTCGAACTTGATTCTGCCGTTCTTCCAGTAAATCGAGGTTACAACCAGTGTCATGCCCTTTTGCGTGGTTTCTCGTTCGACTTTTTCGATCTCTTTTTTGTGGAGAAGCAGTTTACGGGTCCGGAGCGGGTCATGATTTTGCTTATTTCCGTGAGAATAGTGTGAAATATGAGCATTAAAGAGCCAGACTTCGCCATCTTTTACACTGACGTAGGAATCCTTTAACTGTACACGCCCCGCCATGATACTTTTTACCTCGGTACCGACCAGAACCGCTCCGGCTTCGTACTTATCAAGAATGTAAAATTCATGAAAAGCCTGGCGATTATTAAGTATTTCCTTGTCTGTGGACATCAGGTTAAAAAGTAGAAAGTAAAAGGGTAAAAGTCAAAAGCAAGATAAAGTGCGGTTTGACAAATCTCGATTTCGACACGTAAATTATTACTTACGCTGGGAGATCGTCTAATGGTAGGACTGCAGTCTCTGGATCTGCCTATCGGGGTTCGAATCCCTGTCTCCCAGCCAATTTTCAGTAGGCAGTTGGCCGTGCGCAGTCGGCAGTAAAGACTTGCCTTACGCCAACCGCATACTGCCGACTGTTATGGACGGCTGGCAAGAAACAGAAATCCGGGTCAGGTATGCCGAGACCGACAAGATGGGGATAGTTCATCACTCGAACTACCTGATCTGGTTCGAAGCCGGCCGTAGTGATCTGTGCCGAGCCAGAGGATTTTCCTACAAGGAAATGGAAGACAACGACAACGCATTGATGGTCGTTGCCGAGAGCTACTGCCGCTACAAATCTCCAGCCTACTACGAAGATGTTTTAAGCGTGCGAACCCGGGTAGCCGAGATACGCAGCCGTTCCATCCGCTTTATTTACGAGATTTACCGTCCGTCCGACGATACACTGTTGGCCGAGGGCGAAACGCTTCACCTCGTCACCGACCAATCGAAGCGTGTCCGCCAAATTCCAGACATCTATAAAGAACGCCTTGCCGCCGAAGAACTCGTGTACGCCGAAGCGTTTCCGGCAAATCAAGCACCAAGTTAGGTTCAGAATTCAAAGGTTCATGCTTGCGAGTTGCGTTGATTTCAATAGCGACTTGGGACTTGGCACGTGAGACCTTAAACTAGGAGTATGCCTGGTTACGCAGAAATCTATTTCATCGCCGCGATGATGGTACTGATCATCGTGATCAGTTTTGCGGCGGTCTATTTTTTCTTTCGACAATACAAGAAAGAGATGCGGGAAAAGGCTGATCGTCTGGAACGAAAACCCGGAACAAGCGAAGCTCAAAAAGCGACGGCGGGTAAAACCGCGGAGTGATTCTATACCGCATCCGAATATGCTGGAAGCAGAAAACACAGTTCTTATAGTGGTTGACGTTCAGGAAGCATTTCGCGACGTGATCGGAAATTTTGCGGTGATTGCTTCGAACATTGCCCGGGCTGTCACCGGTTTTGGGATTCTAGGTATTCCGGTGCTCGTAACGGAACAATATCCGAAGGGACTTGGGTCGACTGCCGAAGAGATTCGGTATTCGTTAGCGGAAGGCGTTGTCCCGGTTGAAAAGACCACGTTCAGCGCTTTTGGCGAAGCGGATTTTCGAATTGCGCTAGAGAACAACGCTGTAAGGCAAATCGTTCTCTGCGGCGTCGAGACCCACGTTTGTGTAAATCAAACTGCACACGAACTGTTGGAAAACGGCTATTCCGTGCATCTCCTGACCGACTGCGTAGGGTCGAGGTTCGACCACGATAAAGCCGCAGGGCTTGAGAAAATGAAAGCCTCCGGAGTTGTTCCCTCAAGCGTAGAAATGGCGTTGTTCGAAATAATGCGAGACGCGAAACACGAAAAGTTTAAGGAAGTTCAGGCTCTAATCAAATAGATGGATATTTTATCCGCACTAAATCCTCAACAGGTTGAGGCCGTTAAAACTACGGACGGTCCGCTGTTGATCCTTGCCGGAGCGGGATCAGGAAAAACGCGCGTCATTACAGTCCGTATCGCGTATCTGATTTCGGAAAAACATGTTCCACCGCACAATATTCTAGCGGTTACGTTCACCAATAAAGCTGCCGGCGAAATGCGAAGCCGCGTTGAAAATTTGCTGCGTGACCAAAAGCTGAACTCGTTTCCGCTCCTTGCGACGTTTCACAGCCTTTGCGTCCGAATTCTGAGGCAGGACATAGAGAAACTCGATGAAGGATATACTCGCTCTTTTACTATTTACGACACTGATGACACGCAAAAAGTCATAAAGGGCTGTATTAAGGACCTGGGGCTGGACGAAAAGCAGATTGTACCCCGCGTTGTCCGCGGAGCAATAAGTTCTGCTAAGAATCGCGGTGAGGATGTGGAATTGTTCACATCGTCCGTCGAGCAGACAGACGAAAAGCGAGCGGCGTATGCGAAAATTTTTCAGTTGTACGAAGACCGGCTAAATCGGGCGAATGCTCTGGATTTTGACGATCTGCTGATTAAAACAGTAAAGCTTCTCAGAATGTCTGCCGAAACGCGAGAAAAGTACAACGACCGATACAAATACATCCTGGTCGATGAATATCAGGACACAAATTCTTTGCAGCTCGCTCTGGTAACTTACCTTACCGAAAAGCAGCAGAACATCTGCGTCGTAGGCGATGATGCTCAGAGCATCTACGGATTTCGGCAGGCAGACATCCGCAACATACTCGAGTTCGAGCAGCATTTTCCGAATGCAAAAGTGATTTTGCTCGAGCAAAATTACCGTTCGACGCAGACCATTCTCGATGCAGCCCACTCAATAATCGAGAACAACGTTAACCAGAAAAAAAAGAAACTCTGGACACAAAACGACGGCGGCGAGCGGCTGATGTATTTTCAGGCCCAGGACGCCGATGCTGAGGGACGATTCGTCGCTTCGCGAATCGAAGACCACCGTCGCCGCGATGCAAGCAGAATTGCCGTTTTGTACCGCACCAACGCGCAATCACGAGTGTTCGAGGAAGCACTGCGGCGGCTCCGGATCGACTACAACATTGTCGGCGGTTTTTCTTTCTACGAACGTGCCGAAGTAAAAGACATCGTTGCATACCTAAAGCTGGCCCTGAATCCGTCGGACGACATTGCATTGATGCGGGTAATAAACACTCCCACACGGGGCATCGGGAAGTCTTCAATAGATGAATTGCTTGCGATCGCTCGCCGCGACAGCGGACCTGTGTGGGACGCAATCGTTCGGATAACCGAAGGTAAAACCGACCAACCTGTCGGTCTTACGCCGCGTGCGAAAAATGCCATCGCGGGTTTTAAGAAGGTCATCGATAAGATCAGGGCAAAATCCGAGGCTGCGGCACAATCGGACAAACCGGTGTCCGATGTTGTGATCTCGGCTATCGACGACAGCGGCTATTCGCTGATGCTGCGGACCGAGAAT
>CADEEU010000133.1 GCA_902826385.1 uncultured Acidobacteriota bacterium
AGCGTGGTCAAGGACGCCGCCTGAGGAGCGGTTTGCGATATTGATGCGTCTGGTTAGTTTGATCGAGCGTGATCTGGAACCGCTGGCGCAAGCCGAATCGAAGGACAACGGCAAACCCGTTTCACTTGCCCGGACCGTTGACATCCCGCGTGCGGCCGCGAATTTTCGATTCTACGCCACGGCCGCAATGCACACAGCGAACGAATCGCACGACAGTGTTGGGCAGGCCGCGATAAACTACACTCTGCGACAGCCGCTGGGCGTTGTGGGCTGTATCTCGCCGTGGAACTTGCCGCTTTACCTTTTTACATGGAAGATCGCGCCGGCCATCGCGGCCGGCTGTACGGTAGTGGCCAAGCCAAGCGAGATAACGCCGATGACGGCTTACATGCTCTCGAAGCTTTGCATCGAGGCTGATCTCCCTCCAGGCGTTCTGAACATCGTCCACGGCACAGGACCGAAAGTCGGCTCGGCGATTGCTGCTCACCGGGACATAAAGGCGATCTCGTTCACAGGCGGAACGAAAACGGGTGAGGAAATCGCAAGGACTGCCGCACCGATGTTTAAAAAACTATCGCTGGAACTCGGCGGCAAAAATCCAAATCTCATCTTCGCTGATTGCAACTACGAAGAGATGCTTGCGACGACCGTTCGCTCTTCCTTTTCGAATCAAGGCGAGATATGTCTCTGCGGTTCGCGGATATTCATCGAGCGGCCGTTGTACGAACGATTCAAAACCGACTTTGTCGAACGCGTTTCCGCCTTAAAGGTCGGCGATCCACAGGATGCCGCGACCGACGTCGGTGCCATCGTTTCGAAACAGCACTTCGACAAGATAATGTCGTACATCGAACTTGCAAAGACCGAAGGCGGCACGATCCTTACGGGCGGGTCAGAACCCGTTGCGTTAGCGGAGGGCAGGGCGTATGAGCAGAATAAAGCCGAGTTCATGACGGGCGACGTGCCACCCGCTAACGCAACGGGTTCTGCCTTGACGGGCTGGTTCATCGAACCCACCGTCATCGAAGGCCTGCCGCACGATTGCCGCACCAACCAAGAAGAGATCTTCGGCCCGGTAGTGACGATCATGCCGTTTGACACCGAAGAAGAAGTTATCGGCTACGCCAACAGCGTCCGCTACGGTCTGGCCGCCACCGTCTGGACCGAAAACCTTTCCCGAGCCCACCGCGTATCAGCCGCACTCGAATCCGGAGTCGTCTGGGTAAACTGCTGGATGCTCCGCGACCTGCGAACACCATTTGGCGGCGTTAAGGACAGCGGGATGGGCCGTGAGGGAGGATTTGAGGCGTTGAGATTTTTTACGGAAGAAAAAAATGTTTGTGTCAGACTGGAATCCAAATCAACATGAACTCGTGTAGACGAAAATTCGGTTTTTTAGCATTTTGCATCCTAGTCGCCGGAGCGAAATTGACCTTTGGTCAACAGGAGACGTGCAGTGTTACTACTTTTTTTCGTGATCTGACATCCAAGGCGGAGGTAAGTTCCAGTCGGTATCGAATTTCTAAGTTTAGTATGGAGATGCTCGATGGTGAATTTACGAAGTTGATCGTCCATGACGGGTCGGGTGTAAAAATCAGTGTTGGTGGGCAGATTGTCAAGAGTATTTTTAAAAAGGATCCGGTACGATTAAGGCTAAAATTATCCTTCTCCGGCGAGTCCGATGATACTTACGACTCGCTTGACGGTGTTGAAGCTGAGACAATTTACGATAAGAGATGGCAATGGTTGTCGATTGGCAACGAAATTAGGGTTAAGGATCGGATTCACACTTTCACTCTTGGATGTGAGAGGGTGGCCAGAAAGTACCGCAGTTAGTACTAGTTAGGGACGGTACTGGTTTGTTATCATTTCACCGAGGATAAAGACATGACAGTTGTGCTTGAACTAAAGGCCGAGGTTGAAGAAGCCTTGCGAAAAAAGGCTCTGGCCAATGGGTTCGACATTGATGTTTATCTTCAGCGGCTGATCGAAAGAGACGTTGAGCGGGCCAAGACACTTGATGAGATCCTTGCGCCGGCCAGAAAGAGTTTTGCGGAGAGTGGGATGACGGAGGAAGAATTAAACGAGATCATCGACCGGGAGAGACAGGCTTTCCGGGACGAAAAGAACAACCAGCGGAGTTAGGAAATGGTGCGGCTTCCGACTTTCGCTGTTTTCGATTGCAACATATTTGTTCAGGCTCTTTTAAATCCGACCGGATCCGCAGGAAAGTGTTTCGATCTGGCGAATGACGGAAGGGTCGTCTCGTTTACATCCGCAGCCACCATTCGTGAAGTCCGAGACGTGATGCTGCGTCCTTATATTCTTTCGAGACTACCGGAACTCACTTCGGTGCAAGTTGAAGCGTTCGTTTCGGAAATAATTTATATCTCACAATTGGTCGAGAAAGTCCCGCCCAGATTTCGGTTGGATCGTGACCCGGACGACGAGATCATAATTAATCTCGCCATCGAGTGCGACGCGGAATACATCGTTACCTGGGACAAAGACCTGCTTGATCTGATGACTGGCTTCGATCAGACGAGCAAGGACTTTCGGCAGCAATACAGGAGGCTGAAGATCGTCCGTCCGAGTGATTTTCTTCAAATACTCGCCGAGCAGGATCTTTCGTTGAAACCTTAGAGCCGCACTCTCGAATTGCTAATATATGAGAACATTTTTGATCTGTGCTGTCATCCTGAATTCATTCGTAATGTCGTTTGGCCAAAACAAACTGCCCATCGAATCAGCGATGGATCGCTTTCTCCGTTACGTGAAGGTTGACACCCAGTCCGCTGAAGACCAACCTGCTCCGCCGAGTACGAAGAAGCAACTCGATCTTGCACGGCTCTTGGAAACCGAGTTGAAGGCTCTTGGCGTTCAAGATGTTCGCATTAGCGAATGGGGAATTGTTTACGGAATGGTACCGGGGAATCTGGCGGACAATTCAAAAGTGCCGACGATCGGGTTCATCGCGCATATGGACACGTCGCCGGCTGTTTCCGGGGCGAATGTGAACGCGATCGTTCATAAGAACTATCAGGGCGGCGATATTGTTCTACCGAACGACAAGACGCAGGTGATAACGGTCGCGCAGAATCCGGATCTTAAGAATTTAATCGGCGACGACATCATCACGGCGGATGGAACGACTTTGCTTGGTTCTGACGATAAATCGGGTATTGCGGAACTGATGACGATGATCGACATCTTGAGACAGAATCCGCAGATCAAACACGGGAACATCGCGATCGCATTCACACCTGATGAAGAGGTCGGCGGCGGCATCGATAAATTCGACATCAAAGGCTGGGGAGCGAAGTTCGCCTACACGGTGGACGGCGAACAGCTCGGCGATATCTCGAACGAAACGTGGTCGGCACGCACCGCGACCGTCACTTTTCGCGGAAAATCGACGCACCCCGGCACGGCGAAAGGAATAATGATCAACTCGTCATATGCCGCCGGATATTTTCTTGGCGAGTTTCCGAAGATGGTCAAAAACCGGCCGGAAACGACTGAAGGCCGCGTCGGATTTATCCATCCGTACGTCGGGAATCTGGATGTAGAAACTTCGACAGTAAAGATTTTGCTTCGCGACTTTGATATAAATGGCCTGGCGGCGCAGGAAGAGGCAGTCAAAAAAGTGATAGCCAAAACGCAGAAGAAGTACCGAGAGGTAAAGATCGAATACGGAAGCGTTCTAGGCTACCTGAACATGAAAGAGGTGCTGAAAGATTATCCGCAGCTAACCGATTACGCTATCGAGGCTGCCAAGCGTGCCGGAATAACCGCGCAGCTTCGTCCCATCCGCGGTGGTACTGACGGTTCGCGCTTAACCGCGGCCGGCCTGCCGACGCCGAATCTATTTACGGGCGGACACAATTTTCACGGCAAGCTGGAATTTAATTCGCGTAAGGGCTTGGAAAAATCAACCGAGACGCTTGTGCATCTCGTCCAGATTTGGGCTGAGAAGGGCCGTTGATATGTACTTTTTATGGTCCGCGTATTCAACTAACAGGTGAGGAGCCTTATTTAATAAATCGAAGAAACGGTTTTTGTGCAAATTATTGTCCCTGGACCGTCTCCGTATATGCCTGAAGCAGAGTTCCACATCCTCGGGCAGCATTTTAAAACTACGGAGGAAAAGAATGGCTCTACAGTCCCCAAGGTTCAAGAGCAGCCAAAAATTGCTGGATGTCGATGCAGGACGCACTATTCGGACAGGCGCAAGCGGCCGTCACGTTCATTTGGTACAAATGGCCTTGATCGATCTTGGCTATCCTATGCCGCGGTCGACAACCAATCCGCGTTACAGTCCGGACGGCGTTTTCGGAAATGAAACCCGCGATAAGCTGATCGCATTCCAAACCGCTAACCACATTCCGCCGACCGGGGTGATCGACCGTGCGACGATCCAGGCACTGGACGTGCTCTGCCGCAATTACACGCACCGCGTCCGGCTCCATTTCCGAAGTCTCTCGGAAAACAATGTTCCATTCAACCAGGGCCTTTCGGATGCCGAGATCGTCTACGGTCAATACGGCATCAAGATCGAGTTTGCCTCTGGAATGTCATTGATGCTGACGCCGGAGGAGGAAGTGGATTTTGCTGTCATAGATGATGCCTGCGCATGGGTAATTACGGACGGCGAATATGCGCGGCTGCATGGCATGGGACCGAGCATTCCACAAACGGATATCGGGGTGTTCTATGTTCGCGAGCTATCGGATGCGGGCGGATGCGGCGGTCACATGGCGAATCGACCCGCGTGCACGGTTGCGGCTAATGTGACCCGATGGGCCACCGCCCACGAGGTTGGCCATGTATTACTCACATCCGCTTTTAACCCGACACATGTCGCTTCGAACCGCAACCTGATGATGGATGGCGTGCTTCATTTTTCAACAACGCCTGTTCTAACGGATCGTCAGATAGCGCAGATCAAGGCCAGTACGTGCTGTTCCCGCATTTAAGGCGGTCGACGAGGGCCTGTGCGAAAGCAGTATTCCTGGTGCCCTGTCGGTAAGAGGGGAAAATAGAGGCGGCCGGCGATTGCAAAACGAACGCCGGCCGCCTAATTCTGTGTCCAGGTTACTCTGCCTATTTCCAACAGGGCGAAGCGGAAAACTCCGGATGCTGCCCAAAGCGCGGCTCGTAATCGCGAGCGTAGGTTTCAAGGTTGCGGCGAATTTTGTTGAAGACGTGACAATAAAAGTCTTCTTTATTGATACGAGCGTCCAGGTACAGCATCGCGTTTACCTCGCTCCAGTACTCGCGGCTTTCCCATATTTCGACCGGCGTGCCGCCCATTTGGTCGGCTAGTTCGACAAGCTTTTTGTCCTTTGTGTTGAGTCCGTTTTTCAAAAAGATCGAGATATATTCCGGCATCAGTTTGTTCTGAAGCTGAAGGAATTGCATATTGGCCGTTGCAGCCTGGTTTACATGGCCGATCTCATGCGAGATTTTAGTTGCAGCCAGGATTCGGCCGCTGATCGAGTAGGTGTTCGAATCCGACGATAGGGAATTCAGGACCGGATAGTAGATAGGGTTCGGATAGCCCTCGTCCAAATCGGCCCCCAGCGTGATCGTCGCCCCGACAAAACGACCCGATTCGTCCCAGAGAAATTTATCTGTGCCGGCGCCTTTCTTACGGTCCCCGGTCACCGCTATGGTAAGCACGAAGTTCTTGTTAGTGGCGTACTTTTCCCACTGAGCACGACCGTATTCGGTCGAGAGCAGCTCGGACTTCCAACGTTCGTACCGGTCACGAAACTTAGCGGGCACCTCTTCTTTTATGCCGCCGTCGGTCGGTGTGGCAACGATGTTGGTGGCGATTCCTTTTCCGTGATCGGCGTAGAAATCGTACTCTCCGATGTTCGCCGATTCCAACACACTATCGCGGCGATAACCGGCAAATTCCGCCCAAACGTCTACGCCGGCGGACGTCATCAGCGTTTTGTCTGCGGATGGCGTACCGATAACGAGCACCGGAAAGGCAATAAATACAAGAAGAAAAGGAGAAGCGAGACGCAGCAGATTCATCAACAGAAACCTCCACTCTTACGTTGTCAAATTACCACTATATTGTTGCGGAATTATGGAGTTTCTAAGGTATATCAGGGTTGCTTATCGTGTCAAGATTTCCTCGGACTCCTTCGGGCAACTATGAAGCCTATTTTGTCCTGAAAAAGCCTGAAAAACTCCACTCCGGGACCTTTTTTCTTTAAATCAGCGGCCTGGCTTCTTTTTCAGCGCCGCTCTAATAGCGTTTTCGGCAAGCGGCTTCATTATCTCGTAACCCTTTGCATTAGGATGAAGACCGTCATCAGCGATGTCCGGTTTCAGGAAGCCTTTTTCGTCAACCGTCGCCGAGAAGTAATCGAGATAAACCAGCTTTCGGTCGTCGCAAAATTTCCTGATCCACTGATTCATGGCGGCAATCTGTGCCGGAGGCCGCCGAACAGTCCTGATTATCTGATTACCCTCTGCATTTTTGTTGTAATCGCTGACGGGCAAAACCGATGCGATCACCAGCCTGATGCCGTTGGCGGCGGCAATTTCGGCCATCGACGTGATGTTGCCCTGGATGATCTCGGGCGTAGTCGGGCCCGTGTTGCCGGATATGTCGTTCGTTCCGGCAAGCATAACGACCACCTTCGGGTTAAGAGCAACAACATCCGTGCGAAAACGGAGCAGCATCTGCGGCGTCGTTTGTCCGCTTATGCCGCGGTTGATATAGGGTTTGCCCGGAAAATACTCGTTCAGTTTCCAACTGTCGGTTATCGAATCTCCCATAAAAACGACCCGATCTTCGTCTTTCGCCGGCGGAGCAAGTTTCGGGTTAGCGTCGCGATAGCGTGCAAAATTGGCGAAATCGTCCAGCCTCGCCTGCAGGCGGTCGGCCCGTTGTTTTTCAGTGCCGGCATCGAGCGGCGATGGTGTCGGCGTTTGTGCCGCCGCGAAAAAGTTCAGTGCCACGACTATCGAAAGGGTCTTGATCATCTCTCTCATCTAAACTAAATCCTCACTACTTTTCAGGTTTGGCGCTAAATCAATCAAATAAACGACGAGTGTTCTTGACTAACAAATTGGACTTAAATCGCTGCTTTTGCAAGAATAAAGAACGCTTCAACGTTGAATACACTGAACTTCGCTTACTGAAGGGCCCTTGATGATTGCAGAAAATCTCATCGGATTCGACCGGATCCCACAAACCATTCCGCACTTTTGTATTGAGTCCTTTCGGCGAAATGAAAAGAAAGACGCGCTCGCTTACAAAACGGGCGACGCGTGGAATTACCTGACTGGTCCGCGGGTGATCGAGCGCATCAAAAACATCGCCTGCGGTCTCGCAAGCCTGGGAGTAAAGGCTGGCGACCGAGTGGCGATCATCTCAGAGAACCGGCCCGAATGGTCGCTGACCGATCTCGCCATCCTCAGCCTGCGAGCGGTAAACGTACCCATTTATACCACGCAGGCAGTAGAGCAGATCCGCTACATCCTTGAGGATTCGGGCGCAAAGATTCTTTGCGTCTCCGGCAAAAAACTCTACAAACACGCCGAAGCCGCGATACAAAGCGTTGAGCGGCTTGAAAAGCTGATCTTCTTCGACGCCGAAGCAAAGCCGGAAAACAACGGCCGGTCGCTCACGCTTACAGAGGTTGAGGAAAAAGGAAGCATGTTCGAACGCGATTCCGGCCAGACCTTTGATGAGCTGCTCGATCAGGTCAAAACCGACGACCTTGCAACTATCATCTACACGTCAGGTACGACCGGCGAGCCGAAGGGTGTGATGCTCAATCACGCGAATTTCGTATCGAACGTGGTTGCTATCTCAAAAGGTCTGCCGATTCGCGACACGGATCGCAGCCTGGCCGTTCTGCCGCTGTCGCATATTTTCGAACGGACCGTTTTCTACGTGTTGTGCGCGAACCGCGTTTCTATTCACTACTGCGCTGCGTTCGATCAGATCGCCTCGCACCTGCAGGAAGTTAAACCGACTATAATGACCGCCGTTCCTCGGCTTTTTGAGCAGGTTTATCACAAGATCGTAAAAAAAGGGAAAGCCGCCGGCGGCTGGAAAACTTCGCTTTTCGAATGGGCGCTCGATGTCGGCCAGCAGTACTGGGAGGCCAAGGACACCCACGCCACGATTTCACCGGTGCTGGCGGCGAAGCAGGCAGTTGCCAACACGATGGTGTTTTCAAAATGGCGGGCGGGCGTCGGCGGCAGCCTTCGATTCTTTGTTTCAGGCGGAGCGCCGTTATCGAAAAAATTGTCGTACGCTTTTTGGGCCGCGGGTATACCGATTTTGCAGGGCTACGGCATGACCGAAGGCTGTGTCGCTTCGGCCAATCGGCCGGAAGACAACAAGGTCGGCTCGATCGGCACGCCTTTCGAAGGCATCGAGATGAAGATCGCCGAAACCGACAGCGAGATACTTATCCGCGGCAAAAACATCATGCAGGGTTATTACAACAAGCCCGAAGAAACCGCGAAGGCAATAGACGACGAAGGCTACTATCACACCGGCGACGTCGGTTACATGGACACGGATGGCCATTTCTTTATCACCGACCGTTTGAAAGATTTGTTTAAACTCTCGAACGGCAAATATGTCGCGCCTTTGCAGGTCGAAAGCCTGCTAAAGCAAAGTCCGCTGATCTCTCAGCCGGTCGTTGTCGGCTCGGGCCGCAAACAGGTCGGGGCACTGATCGTGCCGGATTGGGAAGCGTTGAAAGAGGCCCTCGAAGAAGAAGGAATCGACGCCAAAGGTACGCGCGAAGAGCTCTGCGAAAACCCGCACGTCATCAAACGCGTCCAGCGCGACGCCGTCGACCTCACACGCGAACTAAACGACTACGAACGCGTCAAGCGCGTCTACCTCCTGCCCCGCGAATTCTCCATTGACAAAGGCGAAATGACGCCCACCCTAAAAATAAAGCGAAGCGTTATCGACGATAAATACGAAGAAGCGATAGACGAGATCTGCGGGAGCTGACCTTAAAGTGCTTACCGTATCGTGTTTCTAATT